>NZ_JAYWYX010000026.1:0-48726 GCF_048147925.1 Acinetobacter sp. 226
ATCAATGGTTTTGAGCATCATATTTTATTGGAAGATCCAGAAGAAACCCGACGTTTTGCCAGTGTTCTTTACACTTACCCAGGGCGAAGTGTCACAGCTCTGAACTCTGATAAATATGCGCCTTCACGCTCATTTATTCAGGATAACGAGCGAACCTCTGTGCAACTGGTTCAAGCTGAACTAGATCGAGCAAATAGTGGCACAACTCTGGACTGGAAACTGATTGATGATCTGGGCTGGATCGTACCGATTGAAAGCCTGAGTTATGCAGAACTGGCACCCATCGATGCAATAAAGCAAGTAGTTGATGCAGGTGGTGGCTTTATCTATAGCCAGAAAGCAGGTAATACACTGACCATTTTACCCCGCTACCAGAAAGGCTATTGGGATGCGATGACCGTTGATGATTACGACATTCTGTTATCTCAAAGCCTGGTGATGCAGCAGAACATTAAGCAGAACGATGAATATGTCGCGGATTTTAATGCCATTACCGTGGTGAATAGTCGCAGCGGTGAGAGCCTAAAAGTACAGCAGCGAGGAACCTCGGGTGATGTGCCGTTAGAGACAGTCACGGGTCCACTATTTAATGTGGTATCGGGTGCGAGTTATGGCAAAAATGAACTGGTCAAAGCCAATATTCAGGAGCTGCACACCTTTTCTGATATTCCTGTCAGTCAGGAAATTGGCGAGATGCTACCAGGTAAAACCATTGCCTTTAATGGTCAGTGGTGGGGTGTAATTGATGGAGTGAGTGGCAGCTTTTCGCATGAAAAGGTGAATGAAACCATTACTGTGGAGCGTATCAGCCGTGACGAATCCTCTATTTGAATTACGTAAGCTGCTTAATCCAACCCATGCGGAATATATCGGCACCATTACTTCAGTAAAGCATCCAGAGTATCGGGTACAGATTGATGGTGGATCTGGTCCAGTATTATGCACATCTGGCACAGCTTATAACCTGGGTGCCAGAGTATTTGTTTCCAATCAAGTGATCCTGCGACCAGCACCAACAGGGCAGCATTCACAAGTGGAAGTTTAACGATCAACAAAATAACAGCACCTTCGGGTGCTTTTTTAATGTCCATAATTTAGGGGGATGTATGGCTAAAGGGGATGTATATGGACTTTCTTAGTCAAGTATTGGAAAGCATAAAGAACCATTCACACATCCTTTTTACGGGTGTGCTGGGTGCGACTTTTGGCTTTCTATTAAGCAAGGAGCCGACTCGGGATCGCTGGATAGGATTCTTTGCTGGCTTCATTTTATGTGTGGTCTTTGCTAAACCGGCAAGTTTATTTCTTGCTAGTGGTAACTATCCAGAGCTATTTGGTTTCATTCTGGGCGCTGCTGGTAAGAGTACAGCTGAAGCATTGCTGAGTTTGGCTCGATCAAGAGTTCTTGGTTTAGTCAAAAAGGAGAATGAAGATGCTGCTAATCATAAGTAAAACAGCATTGGTATTATTTATAGTTTCGTTTGCAATCATGGCATTTCATCCAAAAATTCAACTCCCAAAACACATCGATTTTCTATTGGTGTTGTCGATCCTTTTTGGGGCAGCACTTTTTGTTAAAGATGAGTATTCGCCCAGTCCGGCCGGAACACTTTTTTATACCACGGTAAGTATTTTATTCGCCCTCTTTACCCGACAGCTTTATATCTGGGGTAAGGGTGGTGCACGTCCTAAATTTTTTAACACGGATAAAGATGATGAACATTGAGCAATTTTTAAATGAGCTGATCCGACGCGAAGGCGGCTATGTAAATATCCCTGCGGATCGAGGCGGTGCAACAAAGTACGGCATTACCGAGGCTGTAGCACGTCAAAACGGTTATAAAGGTCACATGAAGGACCTACCTGAATCACTTGCACGAGATATTTACCGCAAACAATATTGGATAGTGCCGCGTTTTAATCAGGTGAATGCAATTAGCCCACTGATTGCAGAAGAATTGCTTGATACGGGCGTGAACTGTGGTGTTGGTTTTGCCAAGCCCACCTTACAACGTGCTTTAAACCTGCTGAACAATCAGGGTAAAGGTGGTTGGCCAGATTTGGCAGTTGATGGCATCTATGGGCCAGCAACCCTTAACGCCTTAAAAATATATTTATCTAAACGTGGCAAAGAGGGCGAAAAGACTCTACTTAAGGTGTTAAATATTTTGCAAGGCCAGCGCTACATTGAAATCACTGAGCGCAATCCAAGCCAGGAACAGTTCTTCTTCGGCTGGATTACTAATCGAGTGGTGATTTGATGCCAATACTAATCTGGAAATACAAATACTGGATCGCAATTGCGGTCTTTTTTGTTTTATGGCTCGGGCAAATTGTCTATACCAACCACTTAAGCGGGAAGCTACGCAAAGCCAGTGAGCAATGCACAGCCAAAATTCAAGAAATTGAACAGAAGCATCTCAAGGCTCTAACTGAAAAACAAAATCAAATTAACCAGATGAGTGCGGATTATGAATCAACAAAATCAAAGCAGCGTGTGCAGGTCGAAGCAGTTACACGTGAAGTGCAAAAGATCATTGATCGTCCTGTGTATCTCAACCATTGCTTTGATGATGACGGCCTGCAGCAACTCAACTCACTTATCGCCAGTGGTGTCAGCAAACCTCCTTGAGCCTTGTCCTGATTTGCAAAAACTGGAATCAGGGCAGGGTAAGGTTGCTTTGGTCTGGTCTATCGATGTGGTTGCTAAATATAACGATTGTAAGGCACGTCATGGTGCAATTGTGAAGGCCCTCAAGTGAGGGCTGCACAGCTCATTCAATTACGACGAATGTGAATGTTGGGATATGTGTGAAGGCTCTTTATGTGAGGGTGTTTTTATATTTAATTTAGCTAGATACTGAAAGTCTATCAATACAATAATTCTCAATTTTGTTATGTAAATTAATAGTTTCTTCCAAAAAACAACCATAAGTGACTGTGCGACTTTGACCCCCAATAGATGCCCTAAGGGCATTTGATTTAAATACATTTTGAATCTCCATTATATCTATTTGAATTTCTGACAAAGTGCCGCTGTACGGTCTAAAAATATCGTAATAGCTCAATTGTTTGGAGTTATCATGTTGAGTAAGTGCAGCAATCGCATTTGTATAATAGCGTTTGTATTTTTTATGAAATAAGTCGATATAAAAGTCATTCAATATAAATAGGTGCTTATCGAAAAGGTTATAAAAATCTATAAGTGTGGGGTCTTTTTTTATCTTACTGTAGGCATTTATATTTGCATACAAGCCAATTACCGCTTCATAGAGATTAATTTTTGTGTGATCAAGGTAGTCAGTTTTAATTATTAAATGCGAATCTATTTTTTTAAGGTTTTCAGAGTTTGATCTAATCTTATGGAGCTCTATAAATATAGGTTTTAGGTCTGCAAGCACACCGTAAAGCAAGGAGGCTTCAAGATCATAATTTTTTTCATCCCTCCAGTCATTAAATAGATGAGCTGCAACTATTGCAGCACCAAATGTCGTCAATCCGCCAAAAAGGCCACCTGAAAACCCCAATGCATCTTTAAATGATTCTCTCGGAGTATCAACAGGAAAACCTATCCATACAATAAAAAATGAAAGTATGGTTGTGATCGCTATACCTACAGCAGTACCAAGTAATACAGTAAATGTTTCCTTCTTCACTAACTCCATACCTCACTCAAAACCACATAATTACTCTGCAAATTTAAAGCCCACCCAGATTCCTTCCTAAAAATCCTTCCATTCTTTATCGTGTGCTCTATATAAAAGTAGGTCCATGTTTTCATTTTTCCATCCATTCTTTTTATTTCAAGATGAGTGATATAATAAGCATAAACAAGAAGTTGTTAGCTGTGGATAACTTTAGGATTACGCCAGTTTTTCGCCAGTTATTTATAAGTATTTGTTTTCAGACATTAAAAAGCCCCATGGTTAGGGGCTAGTCGTATACAGGTCAAGCCCATATACTGTAAGAGGCTCATCTCAAACTGGGTGTATTAGAACACAGTCATCGTGAAATAACCACTTGAATCTGCTCTAGACCGCTAGTTGTTGTTCAATTACTGGCCATAAATTCTGATGCGATTTCTTGAACATCAGCATATGGCCAATGGTTTTATGCGCATAATTTTCAGGTTTGAGCTCAATCATCTGGGTTGATGCCTGAGGATATAGTCGTAGTAAATCCTTTACATTCTCTTCCGTGGCAATTTCGTCATCCGAGGACCAGATCGCAGTAATCGGGCAGGTGATTTGAGTATGAAAATTTGAGTCAGGTGAAACAAGTTTACCGATCGCATTGATGACATAACCCGGTTTGCTGCAAAATTGTGCCCATTGTTGTGCTACATCTTTCGGCAGGTTTTCCCCCATGCCAATTGCTTGGGTCGGGCCATAGCCTTTCGTGATCCGGGCCAGAGGGAAAATAATATTAAACATGACTGGTGCCAGCAGTTTGGTTTTACCTTTAAGTCCTTTCAAATGTCCGGTTGAACCAGACACTGCCACTACTTTAGCGACTTTAGAATAATTTGGCACAATGCCTAAAAGTTGACCGCCAGCACTATGTCCCAGTAACGTCACTTTTTCTGCATGGGTTCGCGCCAATAAAGTATCAATCGCGGCCGGAATATCCAGTTGCCCCCATTGTACAATACTGGCTTTTGAATTTTTCAACGGACCTGCCAGTGAATCACCAATTCCCCGAAAATCAAAGACCATGACTGCATAGCCTTGAGCCTGCAACCAGACACAGAATTGATGATAAAACTGCTTGGTAATGCCGGTGGCTGGACACACTAATACAGGCAGTTCTTTAGATTCAGAAATAGCTGCATAAAAACGTGCACTTAAGTTATAGCCATCCTGGCACTGCAGAGTCAATGTTTCAAATTCAGACATACGTTACACTATAATTTTAGAGTCCTGATCAAGCTTTTACTCTACAGATTTTTAGCAGGGTAGCTTGGCTAAAACATGACTTAAAAGTCAGTAAAATAATAGAGAGGGAATGAACTTATGCAGCTAATGGAGCTTGAGCTGGCCGTTAAAATAGCCATTATTTTTAGTGGAATATTCTTGTGGGTGGGAATGTTTACCGGCGTCTGGAAATATTGGCAGATTCGTCAATCACCTCAGTCACGCGCACATTATTATGTCGATATTGCTCATCGTAGCAGCCTGCTTTATGCACCAGCCACATTAATTTTAGCAGTGCTGGCATATTGTTCAGCGTTGCCAAGTGTCGTGAACTTAATTTGCGTACTCATCAATATCGTGTTTTTCAGCTTTTCTATTGCGGCTTATATGCTGCATGGTTTCCTGCAAGACACGACCAATCAGTTTAAGCAGCCTCATCAATTAGGTAAGTTTCATTTACCTGGTAGTTTAATGACTTTAGCTATGCTGGGATTAATTGTTGCAGAATTAGGCGGGACAGGAATATTGCTTTATGGGGGATTTGCTGGATTGTTTTAATGATTATTTTTAATAAGTATTCTGAAAATGTGAGAATAATTGAAATATTAAGACTCTTTTTTCACCAGATGGATGACTGGCCAATCATCCATCTGGGCTAATTTAAAATTTGATTATCTGTATTTCTGGTCGATGGCCGCCCAAAGGAAAAAGGCGGCTGAGACAATCAGTGCATAACCAAAGTATTCAAGTTTTAAATTACCTTGAATTAAACAATGGACGGTTAAAGTCAGCATGAGAGCAAAAGTGGTGCATATAAATGTCACCAGATTGGTGTTGTTGGCTTTAAGAGCGTCAATGAAGACTTGCTTGTTGAAATGTAATGATAACATCTCCATCCCTCCCATTTATTTATGTTATTGAAGATTAAAGCAGATTTAATTAGTCAGAATTGAACATACAGTTGTACTGTTTAATTCAGACCTTTGCAACTGCCCTAACAGGCTTTTCCAGTCAAAATGGCCATCTTTA
The DNA here is from genome assembly GCF_048147925.1 of Acinetobacter sp. 226. Taxonomy (NCBI): domain Bacteria; kingdom Pseudomonadati; phylum Pseudomonadota; class Gammaproteobacteria; order Moraxellales; family Moraxellaceae; genus Acinetobacter; species Acinetobacter sp. 226. The sequence goes on from NZ_JAYWYX010000026.1 coordinate 5,943, forward strand.
GTCGAATAACTACATAATTGATTGATTATGTGAGTATTTATTTTTAATGGTTTCACCTCCAGATAGTTTGTCATACAAGCTGCGTCGAAATTCACTACGACAAGATAGAAAATGCAAATTCTACGCCAAATATATGTAGCATTAATCAGAACTATGTAAGACTACGTATCACTCGCTGGGGAACTTGGTATAGGTTGGCAACAATAGGTATCTAAAATTAGGAAATTAAAAGTTTTGTTTATATTTATATAAAAAATAAAATAATTTAAGCAGAACCTTATTTTATAAAAAGAATTTTATAGAAGGTCTAAATAGGAAAATTATAGCCGTGATTTGATGTCATTGTGTAGAAACAATAAATGTCCGTTTGGGTAAAACCTGACAATTATTGATCATGCTCAAACCGGATTTTGGGTAAAAATACGATTTATCAGACGTCCTAGAAATTTTAGTTTCTAATACGGTCAATCACAGCTGTAATCAGCAATACAATCATGGATGGAATAAACCAAGCCAGATTCTGCTCTGAAAGTGGTAGATTTTGTAACAATACGGGCAATTCAAAACCGGCAACTTTTATTCCGTCAAAAATACCAAAAATAAAGGCAACCAGGGTTACAGGAGCAATTACATGCGAGGGTTTCTTGAAGAAACTTGCACAGAAACTCAGCATAATGACACTAATCGCAGGCGGATAAATCGCACTCAATACGGGCACTGAAACGGCGATCAGTTTGGTTAAACCCAGATTTGAGATAACCAGTGAGAAGCCGACCAGAATAAAGACAAAAATCTTGTACGGAATTTTGGTTAAACTGGAGAAATACTCGGCACAGGCACAGGTCAGGCCAATTGCAGTCACCATACAGGCAATAAAAATCATGCCCGACAGGAAGTAAGCGCCCATATCGCCAAAGGCATGTTGTACATAGGCATGTAGGATAATGGCACCATTGGCTGCATTTGGCGCAATATCATGGCTACCAAGCCCAAGTTTAAACAGGCTTAAATACACCAGAGTTAAACCAATACCAGAGATAATGCCGGCATTGACCGCATATTTGGTAATTAGTTTTTTATCCGTTACACCACGTGAAGTAATGGCTTTGACAATGACAATACCGAAAACTAAAGCGCCTAAAGTATCCATGGTTAAATAACCATTCACGATGCCTTCAGTCACCGGACTGGTAATGTAATTATCAATCGCAGCAGGCGGATTGCTGGCAGGAATCATCACGGCTGCTACACCCAAAATCACCAGAGCGATAATTTTAATTGGCGAAAGGAAATAGCCGACGGTATCCAGAATCTTGTTTGGATATAAAGACACCACTGTCACTATGGCAAAATAGATAATGCTATATATGAGCAGGCTGCCAGATTCATTGCCAAAGTAAGATGAAAAACCGATTTCATAAGAAACGGTTGCAGTACGTGGGGTTGCAAATAAAGGGCCAACAGCCAAGTAACACACGACAGTCAGCAAAATACTGGCTGCTTTACCAAGAGGTGAACTTAGGGCCTGAATGGAACCTTCAACGCGAGACAGGGCAATAATGGTGATCACGGGTAAGCCCACTGCTGTAATAAGGAAACCTAAAGCAGCGAGCCATACGTGTTCACCGGCCTGTTGAGCCACAATCGGTGGAAAGATAATGTTGCCCGCACCAATAAATAATGCAAAGGTCATAAAACCTAAGGCGACAATATCCCGGGTACGCAGACTTGTCATAAAGGGAGATCAATAGAACAAAAGAAAGCAATTTTAGTGTATATGTCGAGTTTTTGGGAGCTTATTTTAAGGCGGGAAGCCTTGATTTTATTGAGTTTGCAAATTACATCACTATACATTTAAAACTTGGTAGAAATATATAATTGATAATTCTTTGGAAAATAGATTTTTCTAGGTAAATTTATAAGATTTCGGTCGATGCATTTAAAATGGGTTATTTATTGTTTGTATAAATATTCAACAGGAGAAATGCCGAGCCCTAAGAAAATTGCTGTATTAAAGGGCAAGAGGCGCGACATATTGCGTAAAAAAGGGATTATAATTCACGGATTCATAGTGAGGATAGGTATATGCGCGCTCCAGCGATTGGTCTTAAAACTGAGCAAGATATTGAAAAACTGCGGATATCCGGTCGTCTGGCTGCAGAAGTTTTAGCAATGATCGGGGAGCATGTCAAGCCTGGGGTCACGACTGAATATCTGGATGATCTCTGCCATGATTTTATTGTAAACACCTTGAAAGTGACGCCAGCCAATATTGGTTATTATGGCTATACCAAAACCACCTGTATTTCACCGAATGAAGTGGTCTGTCACGGTATTCCATCATCGAAAATCGTTTTACAAGATGGCGATATTATCAATATTGATGTCGCGATTATTAAGGATGGTTATTTTGGTGATACCAGCCGGATGTACTATGTCGGAACGCCATCTCCAGAAGCCAAGCGACTGGTCAATACCACCTATGAAGCCATGGTGGCGGGAATCCATGCTGTAAAGCCGGGCGCAACCTTGGGCGATATTGGTCATGCCATTCAAACCGTTGCTCATCGTGAAGGTTATTCCATTGTGCGTGAATACTGCGGTCATGGTATTGGAAAAGTCTATCATGAACAGCCAAATATTCTGCATTATGGTCAGCCCGGTCAGGGCATTAAACTGGTTCCGGGCATGGTCTTTACCATTGAGCCAATGGTGAACATGGGCAAAGCGCGGGTAAAAGAACTGAAAGATGGCTGGACTGTGGTTACTACAGATAAGTCATGGTCTGCACAATGGGAACATATGGTCTATGTGACTGAAACCGGTTTTGAAGTCTTGTCGCCTTGGCCTGAAGGCACGGGCGAGTATCCTGAAATTTAAAATATCAATTAGATGATTTTATTAGGATTCACTTACTTACAGCAATTACAAATCCATTGTTCTTGCTGACGAGAACATACAAAACACTACAAAAAAACAGTGGTTTAAGATCATGTATCTGTTTAAAGTAAGAGTCAGATACATAGATTCCCTTGTTTTTGATCACTAGGCTGTAGTGAAAGTTTCTCTGGCTCATTTTTCCCCAAGAATGAGCTATTTTTTTGTCTGGGCGTTCTATTTTATTCAAAATATATTACTTAACTATAGTTAAGTATTTAAGTTATCGTGATTTAATTCGGCAACCAGATAATCAATGAAGACCCGGACAGCGGGCAATAAGCCGCGACGTGAAGGATATACTGCATGAAAAATACCATGCGGCGCTTTCCAGTCGGGAAGTACCCGAACCAGTTCACCACTTGAAATATAGTGTTCGACCACGTTATCTGGTAATAAGGTCACTCCTGAGCCTGAGGCGGCCAGTTGTGCCAGCATATTCAGGTCAGAACCCATAACGGTTGGATTGACACGGATTTTTTTCTGCTCTTGCTGTCCGTTTTGTAGGGTCAGAAACTGTTCGGGATGGTCTTCTGCCATACTCAGGATTTTATGTTCAGACAGTTGTTCTGGGTTTTTCAGGTCACCAAATTCATTCAGATAACCCTGACTGGCAAATAAATGCTGTTCAATTTTTTCAAACTGTCGAATCACTAGATTTGGATCGTCATCCAGGCTAGAGCGCACGCGTAAAGCCAGATCAAAACCTTCATTGATAATATCGACCCGGCGATTGGTGATCATCATCTGGACTTTAATTTCGGGATATTTTTTCAGGAAATTTGGCAGAATTTTTGCCATTTCGTTCTGGGCGATCGATACCGGAAGGCTGACTTTAATGGTTCCACGCGGTTCAGTGCTGAGATGATCGACCAGATCATGGGCGGCTTGCGCAGCATTAAGCATCACCTGTGCATGCCGGTAAATATTCATGCCGATATCAGTCACAGCAAAATGCCGTGAACTGCGCTGGATCAGGCGTACTCCAAGTCGTTCTTCAAGATTATAGACGCGGCGGCTGAGCTTGGATTTGGGAATATCAGTGGCTCTTTCGGCTGCACTAAAGCCGCCATGTTCAACCACTTGAGCAAAACAGTAAAAATCATCCAGATCCGTCAGCATCGTTTAATTCCATTTCTGCAACAATAGGCTGATTAAAAAGAGATTGTTGCGCCGTGTCAACTATAGAATGCAATTACTGAAAGACATTTAAACTTTAGGATCAAATAGGCTAAGCAATGTTTTCATGCCTTCTGTCGCAGTCTGGGAAATCTTATGAAACTGGGCTGGTAAGTACTGTTGATCTGCTTTGGGATCAATATAGTAGGCAGCGCATTCAGGCGGAATTTCATGGATTAAACCCGCCACCGGATAAACCTGTAAACTGGTGCCAATGACGACTAAAATATCGGCATCTTGTATACAGGCTTGCGCATCGGTATAAGCAGGCACAGCCTCGCCAAACCAGACCACATGCGGGCGCAGTGGATATCCCGCCTTACAGAAGTGCTTGTTTAAATCTAGCTCAGTACCTTCAATGGGGTAAAATTCGGTGGTGTACTGGCAATTTGGTCCTGAAGTTTTGGTCAAGCGGATATTGCCATGCAGATGAATGACTTTGGAGCTGCCGGCACGTTCATGTAAATCATCAATATTCTGAGTAATTATATGCACATCAAAGTTATCTTCAAGATTGGCGATCAGCTGGTGGGCTGCATTTGGCTGTGCTTCCAGAATATTTTTACGACGTGCGTTATAAAAGCGTTGCACCAGTTCCGGATTTTTGGCCCAAGCCTTAGGTGTGGCCACATCTTCTATACGATACTGTTCCCAAAGGCCATTACTGTCGCGAAAAGTGTTGATACCACTTTCGGCACTCATGCCTGCACCTGAAAAGATCACCATTTTTTTCATTATTCTGTCTCCTGAGTTTTTAGGCGACTACAGGGCTAAACTGAGTATTTTCCTTTAAAAATACGCCAAGTTCCTTTGCAAATTTTAAGGGCTCAGTCAGTAAAGGGGTATGGCCCGACTTGCTGAAAAGTACTTGTTTGGCCTGAGGCAGGCTTTGGGCAATCAGATGCTGTCCCTCAATCGGATAAAGCTTGGATTGTACACCGCTAAAGAAAGTCACCGGGCAGCTAAGTTGAGCCAGAGCTTCGCGGTAGTCCTCGCGATGGTACAAATAATTATTAATATACCATGCCATATAGTCCACCCGGCTGGAAGGTAATAACAGACTTTGCAGTCGTGGTTGATTCAAAATGAATTCGAAAGCTTTCAGACTATATTTTTGTTCATTTTGTAGCTGAATAAACTTTAACCATAGGGTGGCAATGTGTTTACGCACAGAAACGTCAAGGTTGCGGATCAATTCAACTTGCTGGTATTGCGCAAGTAGGGCAGAGAGCTGCTGCAGGATGTCGATAAATTCCTGATGGCGTGGACCAAAAAGGCCAAAAGCCCAGGCATCATCGACTGGTATTTTAGGGGTTTGATCAATATGCAAATAAGCTGTTATATGTTTGGCAAAGTTACCATAGTGCAGCCCATGCATGGTTGTCGTCGCGCCCATAGAGTAAGCAATCACAATGAATTTATCTAAATTGAGCTGCTGGACCACTGATTGAATATCCAGCCAGTGACTGGAAATCGCATCCAGATCTGGCGGAATTTTACAGCGACTGGAAGCCCCAAAGCCGCGCCATTCCGGAATAATAAAACGGAAATTTTTCTGATGCGGATAGAGAAAAGCTTTCCATTGCCAGCTCAGCATGCCAAGACCGGAGAGGACCAGTACCGGTTGTCCTTGACCGTATTCACGAACAAACAGCTGTTCACCATCTGGCATGCGATAAAAAGGCATGTGTATCTCCGTATTAAAGGTTATTTTTCATCAAACTGTTTGAGCCGGGGAATAACCTGTTCCAGCCAGGCAATCCAGCCCAGTTCCTGATCAATACCTAATTGGAGGATCATTTTATGAATATACAGGGTGCGGTCATTTTCGTCAGCTTGGGCAAAGTCTTTGGCAAAAATTTGCTGATAGGTCATGAGCTTTTCTTTATGCAGTTCCAGATGGCGTTCCAGTTCAGGCAGAGTACTGTTCCCGCCAAGCTGGGCTTCGGCACGCAGACGCACCATCAGTTCTTCGCGCAGTTGTGCTGGTGAACTGTGTTCTAGCATCCAGTTGGTCAGTTCTTCCCGACCGAGGCGTTCTACCTGATAGGTTTTTTTACGGCTATTTGAATCTTCCTCTTCTATCGTCGAAATCCAGCCTTTTTGCAGCATGGCATTTAGTTCACGATAGATCTGCTGATGGGTAGCATTCCAGAAAAAACCCATGGAACGGTCAAAACGACGTGCCAGTTCAATGCCGGTACTGGGCTTTTCGATCAGGCTGGTGAGTAGAACATGCGATAAAGACATAAACGTCTCAAAAAAATGACTCTGGATTATTATGCAACATGTTGCATAAAAATCAATTCTGCACTATAAATTAGTGCAACAAGTTGCATAAGGCTGATATCTGATAGAAGTAATCAGTCAGCCTGAATAAAAATAGCCAGCACGTTTGCACGCTAGGGAGTTGAAATGTCTAAATATCCGAATTTACTTGCCCCACTGGATCTGGGTTTTACTACGCTTAAAAACCGTGTCCTAATGGGCTCTATGCATGTGGGCTTGGAAGAAGCACCGGGTGGTTATGATCGGATGGCTGCTTTTTATGCAGAGCGTGCCAAAGGTGGAGTAGCATTAATTGTCACCGGCGGAATTTCTCCGAACGATCATGGAGTGACTTTTCAGGGTGGATCCAAGCTTGATACAGTTGAAGAAGCTGAAAAGCATAAGGTGATTACGCAGGCAGTGCATGAAGCTGGCGGTAAAATTGCCATGCAGATCCTGCATACCGGACGATATTCCTATCAGGCAGAAAATGTCGCGCCGTCACCGATTCAGGCACCGATTAATCCGGTTAAACCGCATGCTTTGACTTCTGCAGAAGTGCAACAGACCATTGATGATTTCGCAAATTGTGCCAAGCTGGCTCAGTATGCTGGTTATGACGGTGTGGAAATCATGGGTTCGGAAGGCTACCTGATCAATGAATTTATCGCAGCACGTACTAACCACCGTGATGATGAATGGGGCGGCAGCTATGAAAACCGGATTCGCTTCCCGATTGAAATCGTGCGCCGTACCCGTGAAATGGTAGGTGAGAACTTTATTATCATTTACCGTCTTTCAATGCTGGATCTGGTAGAAGGCGGTTCAACATTAGAAGAAGTGATTCAGCTGGCCAAGGCAATTGAAAAAGCGGGTGCTACCATTATCAACACCGGCATCGGCTGGCATGAAGCGCGTATTCCGACCATCGCCACCAAAGTACCACGGGCAGCCTTTACCTGGGTAACACGCAAGCTGAAAGGGCAGGTAAGCGTCCCGCTCATCACCTCTAACCGGATTAATACACCGGAAATGGCTGAGTATGTATTGGCTTCGGGTGATGCGGATATGATCTCCATGGCTCGTCCAATGCTGGCCGACTCAGAGTTTGTATTAAAAGCTGAACAGGGCCGTAGCGATGAAATCAATACCTGTATCGGCTGTAACCAGGCCTGTCTGGATCATATTTTCTCGATGAAAATTGCCACCTGTCTGGTCAATCCGCGGGCCTGTTATGAAACCGAGCTAATTTTTAAAGAAACCAATGTAGCAAAAAATATTGCCGTGATTGGTGCAGGGCCGGCCGGTTTAAGTTTTGCTATCTATGCAGCGAATCGTGGTCATCATGTCACTATATTCGAAGCCGCTGCGCAGATCGGTGGGCAGTTCAATATCGCTAAAACCATTCCAGGCAAGGAAGAATTTTATGAAACTTTACGTTATTTTAAGCGTCAGATTGAATTGCAACCACGTATCAAGTTATTGCTGAATCGTAAGGCGACTTTTGAGCAGCTAGTTTCTGCAGAATTCGACGATATTGTGGTGGCAACAGGGGTAACACCGCGCCAGCTTAATATCCCAGGTATTGATCATCCTAAGGTGCTGTCTTATCTTGACGTACTGAGAGAGCGTAAACCAGTGGGTCAGCGTGTCGCGATTATTGGTGCAGGCGGTATTGGTTTTGATACAGCCGAGCTTCTCAGCCATGGTGCCGAAAGTGGTAGCGTCAATCCGGAAAAATTCTATGATGAATGGGGTATCGATACCGACTATGAAAATGTCGGTGGACTTAAACCTGCCCATGTAGAACAACCGCAGCGTGAAATTTATTTGTTGCAACGTAAACCAGCTTCTGTGGGTTCCAGTCTGGGTAAAACCACCGGCTGGATTCATCGTACAGGCTTGAAACACCGTCATGTAAAAATGATTGCAGGGGCAAGTTATGAAAAAATTGATGATCAAGGTTTACATATTGTCGTAAATGACAAACCTGCATTGCTGGAGGTCGATCAAATTATCATTTGCGCCGGTCAGGAATCTCATACTGCTATGTTTGATGAATTGAAAGCGGCAGGTAAAAGTGTTCATCTGATTGGTGGTGCGAAAGAGGCAGGTGAGCTGGATGCCAAGCGCGCAATCCGTCAGGGTGCTGAATTGGCTGCGGTGATCTGAAAATATTAAAACCTGCTTTCCTCCCTCTCCTTTAATAAAGGAGAGGGTTAGGGAGATGATTTAGAATAAAAAATCCCCCTTGCGAAGCAGTACTTCTCACCTTTAATAAAGGGGGGAATCCTGTCTATTAAAAAAGCATTTAAGCGTTTATTAAAAAAGATCAAAAAAAAGGACTCCAAAATGACCATCGAAACTACAAGAAAGTCCATTGCGCGCTGGCATGAGATGCTGGAAAAGGGTGATCTGTCGATCTTGAATGAGCTGCTTGCTGAAAATGTGGTATTTCGTTCGCCAGTGGCTTTTCAGCCTTATTCTGGAAAACAGATGGTATTCTTTATCCTATCCAATGTAATTCAGGTCTTTGAAAATTTCACTTATCACCGTGAATTCTTCAGTGAAGATGGTAACAATGTCGTACTTGAGTTTTCTGCTCAAGTGGGCGATAAGAAACTGAAAGGAGTTGACATGATTCATTTTGATGATGAAGGTCAGATCACTGACTTTGAAGTCATGCTTAGACCTAAATCCGGACTAAAAGCTTTAGCCTTACATATGGGCCAACGGATGCAGTCATTCCAAGCTAAAACTTAATTCGAATTATTGATATCAAGTCGGCATGAAATTTGTAAATCACAGCTAGTAACGCTAGAGGGGATGACAGATGAAAATGTTGCTTAAAAAAATGGGTCAGCTTTCCAGTGAATATCTGGACCGCTTCAGTGGAGCAGATCAGCCGACCCTCTATTACAATCCGAATGGTATTTTTTCAGGATTAATTGAATATTTACCACAACTTAAACAGAAATACCGTCCTACGCCGTGGCTAGCCAATGCACATGCACATATTCTGTATCTGGATCTGATAAAAAAACGGACCATCAAGCTGAGATATGATTTGCTTGAGCAGCTAAAAATGTCAGATGGCGGTATTACCGGTATTGCATGGTATGGTCTGGATCTTCCTGCAAATACACCTACCATTGTTTTATTGCATACGATAACCGGTTCTCCTGAGTCAATGCGGGAACTGGTACGGGATCTGCATAAATATACCGGTTGGCGCGTGGCTTTATGCTTACGCCGTGGCCATGCCCACCTGCCAATGCCTGTCCCTAAAATGAATCTTTTTGGTTCGACCCAGGACTTGCGGGAACAGTTGCTTTATATCCAGGATAAATTTCCTCAATCCGATCTTTATGGGGTTGGCTCATCTGCCGGTACAGGTTTGCTTGTCCGTTATCTCGGCGAAGAAGGCGAACAGACATCATTAAAAGCCGCATTTGCCTTGTGTCCAGGCTATGACATGGAAACGGGATTCGATTATGTCCATCCATTTTATAGTAAGGTCATGACCAAAAAACTGATTAAGCGTTTTATCCAGCCTTATCAGGAAACCTGGCAAGTCTGTCCGAGCTGGAAAAGATTACTGGAAGTTAAAGATCTATCCGAGTTTGAACGACTCTATTTTGAGCTGGCCGGATTTAAAGATTATGTGAGTTATACGCAAGCCACCAATCCTATCTACGTCTTTGAAAATGTCAAAATTCCATTGATGATTTTGAATTCCGAGGATGATCCGGTTTGTAATATCCGGAATCTGGAGCCTCATAAGGATAAAATCAGAGCCATGCCGAATATTGTCGTGATTACCACTAAAAGAGGCAGTCATTGCGGTTTTTATCAAGGCTTGATGCAAACCGAATCATGGGCCACTCGTCTGATGGCAGATTACCTGATTCATTTATCTCGTACGCAAGTACAGGCATCTGCCTAAAAAGTCTTAATAAAAAACCCAGCAGATGCTGGGTTTTTTTGATGAATGATCTTGTAATTAGTTAAGTGCTGGCATTGCTGCAGCAATCGCATCAGCAACTGCATCATCTTCAGACTTGTTTTCTGGGTCAGAATTGGTTTTAGGTGCAGGTGCAGGTGAAGCAGGTTTTGAAACAGGCTCTTCACTGGTTTCCTTCACTGGTGTTGGCTCGCTCGTTTCCGGCTTTTTGATTTCACGGCGGATTTCAGTCGTTGTGTTTTCAGTTTGCTCACGTTGAATTTCAACCGTTGGCACCGCTTCTTCAATGACTTCTTCTTCTACTACCGGCTCAAGCGGTTCAAATTGTACCGGTTCTGGAGTTGAGATTTCTGATGCTGGAGCAACTTCTACTTGTTCTTCTTCTTTTGGTGCTTCTTTTTTTACACACGCAGTTAATGTCAGGCCAGTCAGGATTAGGGTGGAGATTAAAAGTTTCTTCATCATCATTGCATCAAACATAAAAGTGTGGAGGGGATACACCATTATAGCAGCAAAATGCAAGATAGAAATCATATGAACTTACTGTAATTTTTTAGGGGAATTGCTGTTAGAATAGTCAATTGTTTATTGTTCTTTGAATTGATGCGGATTGACTTTGCTTTCTAGGTACAAGGTAAAGTAAAATTGCGCAACATTGCAGGCCGATTTAGGCTCGATTGTACGAGAAACCCAATGACCCATTTTATTTTCGTTACTGGTGGTGTAGTTTCATCACTAGGTAAAGGTATTTCAGCTGCTTCTGTTGCTGCACTTTTAGAAGCTCGTGGTTTAAAAGTGACCATGGTAAAAATGGATCCATACATTAATGTCGATCCAGGGACAATGAGCCCATTCCAGCATGGTGAAGTTTTTGTTACAGAAGATGGTGCTGAAACAGACTTAGACTTGGGTTACTACGAACGTTTCTTGCGTCGTGCGAAAATGACCAAACTAAATAACTTCACATCAGGCCGTGTTTACCAGGATGTTCTGAACAAAGAACGCCGTGGTGACTATCTAGGCGGTACTGTGCAAGTTATTCCACACATTACTGACAATATCAAAGAGCGTGTACTTCGTGCAGGCGAAGGTTATGACGTTGCGATCGTAGAGATCGGCGGTACTGTAGGTGACATTGAATCTCTCCCATTCATGGAATCTGTACGTCAGTTGATGGTTGAACTTGGTCATAAACGTACCATGTTAATGCACTTAACGTTACTCCCATACATTAAGTCTGCAGCAGAATTAAAAACCAAACCAACACAGCACTCTGTTAAAGAACTCCTGTCGATTGGTATTCAGCCAGACATTCTCATCTGTCGTACAGAGTATGATGTAGATGCCGATACAACGCGTAAGATTGCATTATTTACCAACGTTGAAGCACGTGCCGTTGTGGTATGTAAAGATGCACGTTCGATCTACCAGATTCCACGTACATTCTACGAACAAAATGTTGATGATTTAATCTGTGAACGTTTTGGCTTTAACGATCTTCCTGAAGCTGATTTAACAGATTGGGATAACGTGGTAGAAGCCTTACTAAACCCTGAATACACGGTTCGTGTGGCAATGGTTGGTAAATATGTTGAACTTCCAGATGCCTATAAGTCGGTAAATGAGGCACTTCTACATGCGGGTATTCAAAACCGTGTGAAAGTTCAGATTGACTACGTAAACGCTGAAGAGCTTGAAAGCCAAGATGTAGCAGAAGTATTGAAAGATGCTGATGCGATTCTGGTTCCAGGTGGTTTCGGTGAGCGCGGTACTGAAGGTAAAATGAAGGCGATTCAATTCGCACGTGAGAACGGTGTGCCATTCCTTGGTATTTGCTTGGGTATGCAGTTGGCTGTAATCGAATACGCACGTAATGTTGCGGGTATTGCAGATGCGACTTCGACTGAATTTAACCGTTCAACCAAATCTCCATTGATTGGTCTGATTACTGAATGGCTAGATGAGCGCGGTGAAGTTCAGCAACGTTCTGCTGACTCGGATCTGGGTGGCACGATGCGTTTAGGTGCGCAAAAATCTGAACTGATTGCAGGAACTAAAACTGCAGAAGTTTATGGTTCTGAAGAAATCATCGAGCGTCACCGTCACCGTTACGAGATGAATAACCGTTATATTCCTGTGCTGGAAGAAAAAGGCATGAAGATTTCTGGTTATTCTCCGGTACAACATCTGGTAGAAACTGTTGAAATTCCTGCACATCCTTGGTTTATTGCAGTACAATTCCACCCGGAATTTACCAGCTCGCCACGTGATGGACATCCATTATTTGCCAGTTTCATTGATGCTGCAAAAAAGCAGTACCAAAAAACCAAATAATGCGAGTTTAAGACACAACTAGGAAGTTTAAATGTCACAATTAAAACCACAAGAAATTGTACGTTTAGGCGATATACAAATGGCAAACCACTTGCCATTTGTACTATTCGGCGGCATGAACGTACTCGAGTCTAAAGACCTGGCTTTTGAAATTGCAGAGACTTATGTTGATATCTGCAAACGTCTAGATATTCCATATGTCTTTAAAGCAAGTTTTGATAAAGCCAACCGTTCAAGCCTGAACTCATTCCGTGGGCCTGGCCTGGAAAAAGGTCTCGAGTGGTTAGCAGACATTAAAAAACACTTTAATGTGCCGATCATTACCGATGTACATGAGCCGTATCAGGCGGCTCCTGTGGCGGAAGTTGCTGACATTATCCAGCTTCCTGCATTCTTAAGTCGTCAGACTGACCTGGTTGAAGCGATGGCAAAAACGGATGCCATCATCAACATCAAAAAAGCCCAGTTCCTGGCTCCGCACGAAATGCGCCATATTCTGCATAAGTGTCTGGAAGCGGGAAATGACAAGCTGATTCTTTGTGAACGCGGTTCATCATTTGGCTATAACAATCTGGTTGTAGACATGTTGGGCTTCGACGTCATGAAAGAAATGAATGTGCCAGTATTCTTTGATGTCACCCATGCCTTACAGACGCCAGGCGGTCGTGCTGACTCTGCCGGCGGTCGTCGTGCCCAGATTACTACACTGGCACGTGCCGGTATGGCAACAGGTCTTGCAGGTTTGTTCCTGGAAGCCCATCCAAATCCGGATGTGGCAAAATGTGATGGTCCTTGTGCCTTGCGTTTATCTCAACTAGAGCCATTCCTCGCTCAACTCAAAGAGCTGGATACTTTAGTGAAAGGATTTGAAAAATTAGATACCCATTGATGCAGTTTTAAGCATCCTGTTATTCAATCAACTGAGGAATTGTTCATGAGTCAAATCGTTGACATTCGTGCACGTGAAATTTTGGACTCTCGTGGTAACCCAACCATCGAAGCAGACGTTATCTTAGCATCTGGCGTAGTTGGCCGTGCATGTGCACCATCTGGTGCTTCAACTGGTTCTCGTGAAGCTTTAGAACTTCGTGATGGCGATAAAGCGCGTTACTTGGGTAAAGGCGTTAAAACTGCGGTGAACAACGTAAACACATTGATTCGTGAAGCGTTAATTGGTAAGTCAGTATTCGAGCAACAAGACATCGATCATACGATGATCGCGCTTGATGGTACTGAAAATAAAGAAAAACTAGGTGCAAACGCAACTTTGGCAGTTTCTCTTGCTGCTGCGCGTGCTGCTGCTGAAGAAAAGAAAGTTCCACTTTTCCAATACATCGCAGATCTTCGTAACAACAGCATTTTAACCATGCCTGTTCCAATGATGAACATCCTGAACGGTGGTTCACACGCAGACAACAACGTTGATATTCAAGAGTTCATGATTGAGCCTGTAGGCTTCACTTCATTCTCTGAAGCGTTACGTGCAGGTGCTGAAATCTTCCATTCTTTGAAATCGGTTTTAAAGAAACAAGGTTTGAACACTGCTGTAGGTGATGAAGGTGGTTTCGCGCCGAACCTTCGTTCAAACGAGGAAGCAATTACTGTTATTCTAGAAGCAATTGAAAAGACTGGCTACAAAGCAGGTTCTGACATCATGCTTGCACTTGACTGTGCATCTTCAGAATTCTACAAAGATGGTCAGTATATCCTTGCAGGTGAAGGCAACAAAGCATTCACAAGCAACCAGTTCTCTGATTACCTTGCTGGTCTGGTGAACCAGTACCCAATCATTTCAATCGAAGATGGTTTGGACGAATCTGACTGGGAAGGTTGGTCTTACCTGACTTCTATCCTTGGCGACAAGATCCAGTTGGTGGGTGATGATTTGTTTGTAACGAATCCGAAAATCCTGCAACGTGGTATCAATGAGAAAGTCGCTAACTCGATTCTGATCAAATACAACCAGATCGGTACCTTGACTGAAACTCTAGATGCAATCTATCTTGCGAAAGCAAATGGTTATTCTACAGTGATTTCTCACCGTTCAGGCGAAACTGAAGATTCAACGATTGCAGATCTTGCAGTGGGTACAGCAGCGGGTCAAATCAAGACAGGTTCACTTTGCCGTTCTGACCGTGTAGCAAAATATAATCAATTACTTCGCATTGAAGAATTGACTCATGCTGCATATCGCGGTAAAGCTGAGTTCAAGGGTTTGAACTAAGCGACTTATGTCAATGTTATTAAATGTATTCGACTCTTTGATGAGTAAAGTACTGTTGGGCCTTGCGATCGTTCTGATCGCAGGGTTTCAATATTTATACTGGTTTGGTGAAGGTGGTTATCATGATCATCAGCAACTGACCCAGAAAATCCAGCAACAAGTAGAATTAAATGAAGAGCTAAAAGAACGTAATCGCGTTCTCGCAGCAGAAGTCTATGATTTGAAGAATGGTATTGAAGCCATCGAAGAGCATGCACGTTTAGATCTTGGCCTGATTAAGCCTCATGAAACTTTTGTGCAAATGAGTACCATCAGTACCCAATATAAACCGATCTATCTTAATCCTAATTCTAAAGTAGACCTGCGAACCAATGAGTCAGCTGAAGTACCAACTACACCCTAAACTTTGGGCCATTCTTCCAGCTGCAGGTTCCGGTAGCCGTTTCTCTAAAACAGAACTGAAACAATACCAGATGATTCAAGAGCAGACTGTTCTTGAACATACGGTGGCACGTCTAAATCAACTGCCTTTGGCGGGTTATGTTCTGGCGATTGGTGAACAGGATAATGTCGCAAAAACGCTACCGTTTTCCAGTCTGGAGAAGGCCCATTTTTGTCAGGGTGGTGCCGAGCGGGTGAATTCCGTGTTGAATGCATTGACTTATTTATCTCAAATCACTTCTGAAGATGACTGGGTGCTGGTACATGATGCGGCGCGTCCGTGTGTTAGTCAGGATTGTCTTCAGCAGTTGGTCAATGCGGCGATGACCAAGGATCAGGCTGCAATTTTGGCGATTCCGGTACGAGATACCCTGAAACGGGTCATGACGGGTTCTGATATTGAGGAAACGGTCGATCGCTCGATGCTCTGGCAAGCACAAACCCCACAAATGGCGAAACTGGGAGTCTTGAAGCGCGCCATTCAACAGGCGTTGAAAAATGGTGCAACCATTACCGATGAAGCCAGCGCACTGGAGCATATTGGTGAGCAGGTGAGTGTAGTTCAAGGGCGTTCTGATAATATTAAAATTACTTATCCGGATGATCTGGAACTCGCCAGGCTGATTTTACAAGCTCAGGCGTAAAAATGTATTCAAATAAAATTTAAATAAAAGCAGAATAAATCTGGCTATGGCGATCTATTCCCTATGGCTTTCACTTATAATTTTGCCATCATTCTTTTTTCACCTTCTGGCCAATGATACCTTCACAGCAGTATCGGTTTTTACGTCATTCTTTGCGTGATGGACGTAGTATTAACCCGCAAGATTCATCTCGATGGACCAAGTTGCACCTTGATCCGTGGTTATTGTGCTTTCTGATTCTGAATGCAATCCTGGGTTTAATGGTGGTGTATAGCGCGACCTCCGAAGACTCTGGCATGGTGGTGCGTCAGGCGATCAGTTTCGGAATTGGCTTTGTGCTGCTGTTTATCTGTGCGCAGATTCCACCGAAAGTCTATCAGGCGATTAGTCCATACCTGTATGCCTTCGGAATATTCATGCTGCTTCTGGTCTTTGTGATTGGTGAAAAACGTTTAGGTGCAACCCGCTGGATTACCTTGCCAGGGGTAGGAAGTATGCAACCGAGTGAGGTGATGAAATTTGCGATGCCTTTGATGATGGCCTGGTATTTTGCACGCAAGCCGTTTCCTCCCAAATTTTTGCATATTGTCGGGGCTTTGATTTTATTGGGGATACCATTTGTTTTAGTGGCACTTCAGCCTGATTTGAATATTGGTTTGGTGATTCCCGGTATTTTTGTTCTATTTTTAAGTGGGATGTCGTGGCGTCTGATTGGTGGTGCAGCGGCGGCAGTAGCCGTGGCAGCTCCGGCTGCATGGATGTTCGTACTACAGGAATATCAAAAAAAACGTATCACCACGTTGTTCGATCCGGAGTCAGATGCCTTGGGCGCGGGCTGGAATATTATCCAGTCCAAAATCGCCATTGGTTCAGGCGGTTCCACAGGTAAAGGCTATACTGAAGGTACGCAATCGCATTTGGGTTATCTCCCTGAACATCATACTGACTTTATTATGTCGACCTATGCCGAAGAATTCGGTTTTATTGGTGTTTTCCTGCTGTTCAGTTTATTCACTGCCATTATTATTCGCTGTTTGATGATTGGTTTAAACAGCTTTCATAACTTTGGCCGTTTATATGCTGGAGCCATGGGACTGACTTTCTTCTTCTTTGTATTTTTAAACTCAGGCATGGTGAGCGGGATTTTACCTGTAACTGGAGATCCATTGCCGCTGATGAGTTATGGTGGAACGGCAGTGATTTCCATGCTGGCCGGGATGGGCATTGTGATGTCGATTCATACCCATCGATAAATTATTCTAAAAGTTGGACTTTTTCCGGCTTTCTTATAGACTTAAGATAAGTTGTTTTAAAAATCCAGTTGGGCCAGAAGAAAAAAAGAATATTCTAGAACTCGTATTAAATTAAAAAAGCCCTCATTTGAGGGCTTTTTTAATTTAATACTTTAACTGAGAAACCAGGTGTAATAGCCCCAGATCATTAAAGGCCAGGCTAAAAATGGACTAAACAGCCATTTCCAGAACCAGTGGCGCGGCATAAAGCCCACACCATGGACAAAGCCTCCAGAAATACCAATCATAATATACATCATGGCACTATGGCTATATTCACCATTGGCATCCAGCATTGCGGAAGGATGAACCAATAACACGGCTGCGAGAGGAAAAGCCAGGAGGCAGGAAATCATCATCGCAAATTTGTTTGGTTTCTTGTCTACAACGGTTTTCTCAAGCGCAGCTTCGGTCATGTTTTATTCCTCATCCAGGTCTTGATGTTGTTCCATGTAAATGGCAGCAATTACACTGGCAAAACACGCCATCAGTACACCCAGAATCCAAGCAAAATACCACATAGTTGTCTCTCCTTAAGACATAGCCTTAGTACAGGCTATGTGAATTATCTTCAATGTGTTTGTTGGTAATCACGCCCCACATCTTGTAATAACACCAGGTGGTATAGATGAGGATCAGTGGAACAAAGATACAGGCAGCAACGGTCATTACAGTCAGGGTATTTTTACTGGATACCGCATCCCACATAGTCAGACTTGCAACCGGGTTAATGCTTGAAGGCATCAGGAAAGGGAACAGGGCAAAACCGGCAGTCAGGATGGCACCGATGACAGCCAGAGATGAACCCAGGAAGCTCAGGCCTGCTTTGTTTTTACCTGCTGCCAAGACAATGATCAAGCCACCCAAAATGCCGGCAATAGGCGCTGCCATCGTGATTGGATAAGTCGAATAGTTGTTCATCCAGCCTGGATTGGCATTGGTCAATACTTCTTTTGCGAGCGGATTAGCAACACCATTGGTATCAAAAGGTGTAACTAGGGTATAGCCTTGAATACCACCAAAGTACAGCCAAGCGCCTGCAGCCAGGAAGGTAACCAGATAAACCAGACCCATGATTTGTGTTGCTTTGGCAGAACGCTGACGTAGGTCACCATCTGTACGCAGCATTAACCATGCACCACCATGTGCACACAGCATCGATAAGCTGACCAGACCACAGACAATTGCAAACGGATTAAGCAGGGCAAAGAAGCTACCAGTATAAGTAGAACGTACAGTTTCATCTAAAGTAAATGGTACACCGAGGAACATGTTGCCGAATGCCACACCGAAAACCAAGGCAGGTACTGCACCGCCAATGGCTAGACCCCAGTCCCATGAATTGCGCCATTTGGTATTTTCCAGCTTTGAGCGATAGTCAAAGCCAACCGGACGCAGAAACAGGGCAAACAGGACCAGTAGCAGGGCCCAGTACATGCCGGAGAAGGCAGTTGCATAGACCATTGGCCAGGCAGCGAATAACGCACCGCCGGCAGTAATAAACCAGACCTGATTACCGTCCCAGTGCGGCGCAATGGTATTGATCGCTGCACGGCGCTCGCTATCATTTTTGCCCACAAATGGCATGATCGCCATGGAGCCCATATCGAAGCCGTCGGTGAGGGCAAAGCCAATCAGCAATACGCCGACCAGCACCCACCAAATGATTTTTAATAATTCATATTCGATCATGCTTGAGTCTCCCCATTTGACTTTTCTGCAGCTGCAAGCTTTTCAAAATGGTATTTACCAGTATGCAGTGAGCTTGGGCCAAGACGTGAGAACTTGATCATCAGATACATCTCGATAATCAGTAACACGGTATAGAACGCTGCCAATGCAAGGATCGAACCCCATACATCGCCTGTGCTTAAGCTTGATGCTGAAAGATGCGTCGGTAATACCTCACCAATGGTCCAAGGTTGACGACCTACTTCTGCTACATACCAGCCGGTTTGCGCAGCAATCCAAGGCAGAGGAAGTGCAAATAATGCAAATTTCAATAACCATGGTTTGTTTTCAGCATTACGTTTTGCTACCGCAAAAGTTGCCAGTGCAAATAGAAGTAGCATCAAGAAGCCAGAAGCCACCATGGCACGGAATGCCCAGAACAGGCTTGGTACGTGTGGAATGGTATCTTTAGCGGCTGCTTTGATTTGCTCTTCAGAGGCATCAACGACATTTGGCGTGTATTTTTTCAGAAGCAGACCGTAACCTAAGTCTTTTTGGCTTTCTTCAAAAGCGGTTTTTAGTTCTGGAGACTGATCACCAGCACGTAATTTTTCCAGTTGCGAATAGGCCACCATACCATTGCGGATACGCGCTTCATGCTGAACCAGCAGGTCCTTAATACCTGTGACTTGTTCTGTAGTAGAACGTGTGGCAATCAGACCCATCACATAAGGAATTTTTACTGCATAATCTGTAGTCATGGTTTCCTTATTCGGGATACCGAACAAAGTAAATGGCGCAGGTGCAGGATGAGTATCCCATTCTGCTTCAATTGCTGCCAGTTTGGTTTTTTGTACATCGCCCAGCTCATAACCTGATTCATCACCCAGTAAAATCACTGAAAGTGTAGAAGCAAGCCCAAAGATAGCTGCAATGGCAAAAGAACGGCGTGCAAAAGGCAGGTCACGTTTTTTCAGCATATAGAAACTTGAAATTGCCAGTACGAAAATGGCACCTGTGACATAACCCGCAGATACGGTATGCACAAATTTAACCTGAGCGACTGGGTTAAAAATGAGTGCAGCAAAGTCCACCATTTCCATACGCATGGTTTCGTAGTTAAATGCCGAACCGACCGGGTTTTGCATCCAGCCATTAGCGACCAGAATCCAGAGTGCGGACATATTTGAACCTAAAGCGACCAGCCAGGTTACGGCCAGATGTTGTACTTTGGACAGGCGATCCCAGCCAAAGAAAAATAAGCCAATAAACGTCGACTCAAGGAAGAAGGCCATCAAACCTTCAATTGCTAGCGGTGCACCGAAAATATCACCGACATAATGCGAGTAATACGCCCAGTTGGTTCCGAACTGGAACTCCATGGTCAGGCCGGTGGTTACCCCTAAGGCAAAGTTAATACCAAACAGTTTTCCCCAGAACTTGGTCATGTCTTTATAGATTTCTTTGCCGGAAATCACATAGGTGGTTTCCATAATGGCAAGCAGAAAAGCCAGGCCTAAAGTCAGTGGAACAAAAATAAAGTGATACATCGCGGTCATGGCGAACTGGAACCGCGAGAGATCGACCACGCTTTCAGAAATCATCAACGTGTCTCCTGGATTTGGGAAGGATTACCGGCGATACGCTCGGCGACTTGGTTATCAAAATTTTTAGGAATCGTAGGCGCATCAAACCAGATATTTTTAATTATCATTAGTAAAATAACCTTGATAATTAAAATGGCGGTTATTTCTCTAACCACTCTCTGGTTTAGATTTTTGGGAACTAAGCTCATTCGACTAAGCCTGTTATATGACTTGTTGTATATTATTAATCTATTGTAACTAAAAAATAAATAGACGATACAGTTTAAATAAATATATATTTATAAGTATTTGAAAATAATAAATATATATTTATATGAGTTAAAATTTATTCTAAATATTTTTTTATGTAATTTTATTGGTTTTTAAATCCGACTAAAATGCTTATATTTATATATTTTAATGTAGATTATTTTGGTTGGAATAATATTCTCCTATTTTTAAATCTGATTAAAATGCTTGGTTTTAAAATAAAGAATAAAATTAATCAAACTAAATTGGTTGGTTTTATAAGGGTTGAATATCAGTGTCACAATCTTTCTCATCTTATTTATTTTGATAAAAAACACGCAAAAGAAAGAACATGCTGGAGGCATGTTCTTTTTAAGCTTTGTGAGGGAGGCTGGACTTAGAAGTCGTAACGCATGCCTAGGGAAAGTCCTAAACTGTCTTCACCGCGTACTCCACCTACAGTATTGGTACGACCTTGTGCCCAAGGGGTAAGGTTTGAGTTTTCATCATTTAGTACAGTTGCTATGTTGCCATAAATGCGAACTGTTGGATCTAAACGGTGCTCAAGTCCGATTGCCAGCAAAGTTGCATTCGCATCATCAGCATCGACATCGCGGTGGAATACTTCACCACGGAATGAGGTTTTTGGTGCAAATTTATATTCACCGGCTACACCAAATACTTGTGCATCTGGGTTTGCTTCAGAGTTATCGTGTTGAAGGAATTGGTATAAACCACCCAGGTTGAATTCAGGTGTGATTTTGTAAGCACCTGCGATACGGAAACCATCGCGCTCACCACGGGCAGCTTCTTCTTCGTAATGTTCATATGCAGCGGCGAAATCAACTTTACCTTCTTTATAGGTTAAAGCGAGGTCGTATGCCTTGTCTTTGTCTTTAGCGCCATCTTTAGTGGCGTCCGGGCTATTTGCTTCATGAAGTGACAAAGCCCCCAACACATTGAAACCGCCAGCAAATTTAGGTGATTTATATTCAATCGTATTGGCATTACGTTCATCAAAACGTAAGTTGCCAGCGCGGGTGACATTACGAATATCACCAACCATGTCACCAAAAAAATTGACCGGGCCACGTGCAACTTTAAACGGGCTGTCAAAGCGACCTACACGTGCTTGACCAAAGTCACCTTTTAAACCGACAAAAGTATCGCGGGTTGCAAATTCGAGATCATCATTTGCAGAACCACTAGAAAAGTTAATTTCTTGTTCAATTTGAGCAAAAACAGTCATTCCGTTTTCTAATTCTTGTTCAGCTTTAAAGCCTAAGCGTGAAGAATTTGAAGAAAGCCCCACTTCATTATAATCTGCACCATCATCCAGATAATCTAAAGAAACGTGTGCGCGACCATACACTTTAACATCAGCAGCAGCTGCCATGACCGGTGTTAAAATTGTTGCCCCAACTGCTAATGCGCAAAGAGTTTTTTTCATGTGTAGCTCCAATAAGACTTTTTTGGTCCTAACAAAGGTGTTGTGGTAGCTTTGTTAAATTTTGCTACCGTCCTGTATTGGTGCTAAGTATTAATTACAAATAAGACAGTAAGATTAAGGAAATATTTCAAATCTATTAAATGTTTCGTTTTGTAAAAATATTGGGTGTGGGCGAATTTGTGTTCTAAAAAATTATTACTATTCAAAATTTTGTCTTGGTATTTTTTATCAGCTTTTCTAAAGCGTAAATTAAAATGCACGATGAGGGCGAAAAAAATGGAGCCGAAGCTCCATTTTTGGATGTTAAGAATTTCTTAAAGGGCAGCTTTGATTTTCTCGGCCAAGGCTTTGATTTTTTCCTGATCGCCCATCTGCACAGCATGTTTGCCAAGATTGTGTAAAGAGGTTGGCACCAGATGAAAATGTATATGCGGTACCGTCTGACCCGCTGCAGCGCCAGATAACTGCATCAGTACGATGCCATCTACCCCTAAACCTTTTTCAATGGCTTTTGCAACTTTCTGTACGATCTGAATCGTATAAGCAGCCGCTTCAGGTGGCAAATCCAGTAAAGTGATTGCAGGAGTCTTCGGAACTACCAGTGTATGACCGTCTGCCTGAGGCATGATGTCCATAAATGCAAGAACTTGGTCATCTTCATACACTTTTATCGCAGGAAGTTCACCGCGTAGAATTCGTGCAAAAATATTCTGATCATCATAAGTCATAAGTACATTCCTTGAGCGTCATTAAACTGAATTATTTACAGTTCAATTCTTTCTGACGTTCTTTGATCGCGTCAAGACGTTGTTGCTCTTTTTCCGAGAATTTTGGCTTGGTTGTATAACAATTATCATTACCGAACTTGGCTTTTGCTTCAGGATCTTTGAAACAGAAACCTTTAGACGCGTAAATTACGTCGTGATCATTTTTTAATTTTTTGCACTCTTGTTCAGATGCAAGAACCGATGTTGAAGCCCCGAACAAAGTTGCAAAGCCAATCAATGCTGCAACAGAAAATTTCTTCATGAGAGTTTCCTCTGGGTTATCCACTATTTGTACCTGCTTAACAGTCACAATATGAGGTTTCGTTATCATTATTCAATGGCGAGATATTACTCAATGGTAATATTACTCCATGATTCATACATTTTTACAGCACTGGAAAAATCACTGTTTTTATCCGATAGATCGCTAGCTGCCTGAATCAGGTTCTGGGTTAAAGATAACACAGGTGCAGAAAGTTTGGCTTCGCGGGCGAGATCGATTGCAATCCCGGTGTCTTTGGCCAGAAGTGGCAGGGCAAAGGTTACAGGAAAACTTCGATTTAAAATCCGCTGTGGCAATACGGTTTCGGTCACCATGCTTTTCCCACTTGAAGCATTAATGCAATCTAGTGCTTCATGCAGATTTACTCCATGTGCTTTCAGGGTAGTAAAGCCCTCAGCAACGGCACACAGGTTTACAGCCATTAACATATTATTTACCGCCTTCACAGCAAAACCCGCACCAGATTCACCCACATGCTTGATCAGTTTGCCAAAAGCCCGCATCGCAGGGAGAGCATGTTCATAACCCTGTACATTGCCACCCACCATCACAGTTAAAGTACCATTTTCAGCACCAATGGTCTGGCCACTGACAGGTGCATCCAGAAAAATCACCCCACGTTCAGCCAGTTGTACTGCCAGTTTTTGCGCTGAATCCGGTACGCCACTGGTACAGTCGACCCAGACTGAGCCGGATTTAAGCGGTAAATCTTCCAGAAGTTGCTCTACATCGGTACTGGTTGGCAGGCAGGAAAAAATCACATCTGCCTGAACAGCCTGTTCAAGGCTAACAGCCTGGGTGCCATATTCAGCAGCATGCTCTTCTGCCTTGTTGAAAGTACGGTTCCAGACATAGACCGTATCAAAATGCTTGGGTAAATGTGCTGCCATACGATAACCCATTGCACCTAAGCCGATAAATGCGACTGACTGAATCATGCTGTACCCTCTGCATATGTATAAATATATTGATAAGTTTGAATATTTTTACTGGTACTTAAATCTGCTTTAAGCGTCGAGACGTTTTGAGCGTTGCACCAGCCAGGTCGTCATTTTTGGCCAGAATGTATTGGCTGTTTTCTGATTGGACATCAGGCCGAGATGACCGCCTGGAATCAGAGTAAACGTCTTATCCTGGCTACTTGTCAAATCCAGCAATGGTCTGGCGGATGATTCTGTCACAATCTGGTCAGTTTGACCTGCACCTACCAAAAGGGAGCAGCTAATATTCTTGAGCTCAATGGTACGACCATTCAAAGTAATAGAACCCTGCTTTAATGGATTTTGTAGCCACAAATGCAGCATCATGTCCTGATTAATCCCACCTGGATAATCGATCATTTTATTCAGGAAATTTCCCATAGTTGCGTGTTCATAGACATCTTCGGCACGATCAAGATTTAGCAAAAACCGCTTTTGGCTTTTGAACCAGCCAATCGGGTCAAGTAATTTAAAGCCCAAGGCATTTAAAATACCCGGTGTATGAATATACTGTTTTGGAATCAGCCCTTGATGAATGGCCTGTTTTAGATTTTTATTTTTAGAAATCAGTTTATTGGTTGTAGAAAACAGTTTGCCGACACGTCCTGAAGCATAACTGTCAATCGGACTGCCGACTACGATCAGATTCTTGACATGTTCCGGCGAATGCAGGGCGGTATAAAGCGTGACAAATACGCCTGCCATACTCCAGCCATGTAGGGAAATCAGCTGACTACCTGAATGATTGCAGATCGTTTCAATAGACTGGGGAATAGCAGAATCGATAAAAGATAAAAAGTTCAGATGACGATGCTTAAAGTCAAAACGTTTCCACTCCACCAGATAGACATCAAAACCGCTATGCTGAAAATGCTTGACCAGTGAACGATAGGGATACAGGTCATAGATATCCATATTAACGGCCAGGGGAGCAATAAAGACCAATGGTTCCTTATATTTTTTGTCGGGTGAGGCGTAATATCGGATTTTGTAAAACTGGGTGCCAGCAATATATTCAAAAAGGGTTTTTTGCGACAGAATCAGTGAGGGGGCATTAAACACCCGGGTCTTGAGGTGTTTCAATTTTTTTTGCTGACGCTGAAAATTTTGTTTTAACTGAATCATGTAAATAAAATATCCGTATCCGCGGAAGGATTGATCGAAGTCTAAGCAATAATCGCTTATTATGCCTTGACCTGAAATAGCTTAGGCGCTCAAAATGTTGGCAATTTTTTACAAAAGGCAGCCGTAGGGCTGAAGTAAAGTGATGAGCCAGCAAGACGATATTAACTACCAATTAGAAACTTTAGCCATCCGTACTGGTCACACCCGTAGCTTTGAGGGTGAGCATGGCGAACCGATTTTTCTAACATCGTCATTTGTTTATGAAAATGCCGCAGAAGCTGCCGCAAAATTTTCAGGCCAAGAGCCGGGTAATATCTACTCTCGCTTTACTAACCCGACCGTTGCCATGTTTGAAAAGCGTCTGGCTGCTTTAGAAGGTGCAGAGCGCGCCGTTGCCACCAGTTCAGGTATGGCAGCGATTATGGCAGTAGCAATGGCATTTTTGAAAGCAGGCGATCATGTAATCTGTTCACGTGCAGTATTTGGTTCCACCGTTTCTTTATTTGAAAAATATGTTGCTAAATTCGGTGTAGCAGTTGATTTTGTCGACTTGACTGATCTGGATGCCTGGAAAAATGCCATCAAGCCAGAAACCAAATTACTTTTTGTAGAGTCTCCATCCAATCCGCTGGCAGAAGTGGCAGACATTCAAGCCCTGGCAGATATTGCCCATGCCAATAATGCTTTGCTGGCCATTGATAACAGCTTCTGTACCCCAGTATTACAACAACCAATCAAATTTGGTGCTGACCTCGTTGTATATTCAGCTACGAAGTACCTTGATGGTCAGGGTCGTGCATTAGGCGGTGCAGTCGTAGGTAATCACAAGCTACTGGAAGAAATCTTTGGTTATGTGCGTACTACCGGCCCGTCAATGAGTCCGTTCAATGCCTGGGTGTTCCTAAAAGGCTTGGAAACGCTACGCTTACGTATGCGTGAACATTCTGCCAGTGCTCAAAAACTGGCGGAATTTCTGAATGCGCATCCGAAAGTTGAAAAAGTGTATTACGCAGGTTTGCCTGAGCATGTTGGGCATGCACTGGCAGCAAAACAGCAAACCGGTTTTGGTGGTATTGTGTCTTTTGAAGTGAAAGGTGGTCGTGAAGGCGCCTGGACAGTAATTGACAATACTAAGTTCATTTCAATTACTGGTAACCTGGGTGATGTGAAATCAACAATTACTCATCCGGCAACCACGACTCATGGCAAATTGTCTCCAGAAGCCAAGGCAGCAGCAGGCATCCGTGAAGGTTTAATTCGCGTTTCTGTCGGTTTGGAAGAGATTGGTGATATTATTCGTGATATTACTCGCGGTTTAGATCTTATTTAATTTTATAAATTTATGTTCGGAGATATTTATGAACATTAACATGTTGATGCAGCAAGCTCAGCGTATGCAAAAAGAAGTTGAAAATAACGTAAAAAAAGCCAAGGAAGAGCTGGCGCAAACTGAAGTGCATGCGGAAGCGGGTGGTGGTCTGGTGAAAGTGACCATGACTTGCCGTAATGTAGTAAAGCGTATCGAAATCAATCCAGAATTACTTCAGGATGATCCAGACATGATCGAAGACTTAATTGCAGCTGCAATGAATGATGCAGCGCGTCAGGCAGAACTGGTTTCTGATGAAAGAATGAAAGCAGCAAATTCGGGCATGGGTTTACCACCTGGCCTGGCTGGTATGTTCTAAGGAAGAATGCGCAATGTTTAGTGATCGTTTTGATCAACTGGTTCAAGCATTACGCATACTGCCAAGCGTGGGGCCGAAATCGGCCCAGCGCATGGCATTGCACTTGATCATGAAAAATCGTGAGGGTGCAGTGGGTCTGGCACATGCCTTGACTGAGGCGACCAACCACATTCATGAATGCTCGGTCTGTCATTCACTTACTGAAGATGAAGTCTGCAATATCTGTACGTCTCTTGATCGTGATGATGAACTGCTGTGCGTGGTGGAATCTCCGGCAGATGTGATGGCGATTGAACAAAGTGGCAGTTTCCGTGGTAAATATCATGTATTGGGCGGACATCTGTCTCCACTTGACGGGATCGGTCCGGAAGAAATTGGTATTCCGTTTTTGTTGCAACGCTTGAGTCAGGGGCAGGTCAAAGAAGTGATTCTGGCCACCAATGCGACAGTTGAAGGGCAGGCCACGGCACATTATCTGGTAGAAGCCAGTAAACATTTGCCAATCCAGATGACCCGAATTGCCCAAGGGGTACCGCAAGGTGGTGAGCTGGAATATGTCGATAGTCATACCTTGAGTCAGGCGGTACATAACCGGATGCGCATGAAGTAAGTTTTACTTAAAAATCTTGTTAGTTTTAATATAAAAAAGATATTAATTGAAATAAAAAATCATATGGATAAGGGTTGTTTCTTAAGAAATAGGGTGGAATAGACGTTATTTTTTATACAAAAATTCTATAGATCAGTTAATATAGATATATCAAGAATCTAATCTTAGACTCAGTTCTATGTTCCAATTTATTCAACACCAGCACGACTTAACTCCTGTACTGAAACTAATGGACCAGAATTCAGTTTACGGGCTGGATACCGAGTTTATCAAGGTCGACACCTTGTGGCCTAAGCTGGGTGTGTTCCAGATTAATGTAGACAACCAGGTTTATTTGCTGGATGGCACCACACTGGATCTGACTGAGTTCCTCAATAAAATTTTTGACGCACAGCAAAATATTTTTCATGCCTGTAGTGAAGATATCGACCTGATCTACCACTATACCCAGAAAAAATCGCTGAGTAATGTATTTGATACCCAGATCGGTATGTCATTTCTGGGACATGGTTTGCAAGTTAGCTATCAAAATGCACTCAAGCAGATGCTGGAAGTGGATATTGAAAAAGACCAGACCCGTTCTGACTGGCTGGCACGTCCACTCAGCTCCGACCAATTACTGTATGCGGCCAATGATGTGCATTATCTGGTACAACTGTCGGAAAAAATCAAACACGAGCTAGATGCGAAAGATCTGCTGGATTTTGCCTTACAGGATTGTCGTTTCCTGACACGGGAAATTGGTAAAGATACACCTACGGCCTTGTTGTATCAGGATGTCGGAAATTACCGGCATTCACGCCGTCAACTGATGCAATTGCAGCAATTGATGGTCTGGCGTGATCAGATTGCCAAAGCATTGAATCAGCCACGCAGTTTTATCCTGAAAAATTCGAGCATGATTGATCTGGTCGAAAAGTTTCCGCGCAATAATTTTCAGCTTAGCCATGTTAAAGATATTCGGGGCAATATTTTACGCGAACATGGCAAAACGATTTTAGATCTATTGAAATTCCTGCCTGACCAGGCCGAATGGCCCTTACGCCTGGCACGTCCAATCCGCCACTCTTCCAGAGATATCGGCGACAGAATTGATGCAATTATTCAACATGTGGTCAATGAAACCTCAATTCCCAAAGAAGTGTTGATGCGCAAGAAATGGTTGAATGCATTGTATCAGCATGTAGTCTTTCACAAGGATGAACAGGATCTGCCGGATTATCTGCTTGGGTGGCGCTATGAGTTATTAACTCGGCCCCTGATTGAGGTATTGCATCAGGATGAATCTTATCTGTCTACACAGATGAAAGCCAGCGAGTGATTGGCTGCAAGATTGGTTAAAGAAAAAGCAATTATACAAAATCACGACTGATGCATGAGACGTGGCTAATGTTTCTGTCTTTTTTTTGATGTATCCTTGCGGTTGTTTTTCCAGAAAAGTCGTTTGAAATATGCAAGTGTCTATCTACAAATCCAGCAAAAAAAGTGAAATGTATCTGTATGTGGCGCGTCCTGCGAATGAAAGCGAAGCTGAAACATTCGAGCCTTTAAGTGTATTAACTGAAGCGGTACAGGCAGCATTTGGGCGTGCGACTTTTGTCATGCATCTTGAATTAAGCGAATCACGTAAACTGGCACGTGCCAATGTTCTGCATGTGATGGATTCTATTGAAACCCGCGGTTTCTTTCTGCAAATGCCGCCCGAAGGTTTAATTGACCCGAATGCTGTAGAGCCAGAAGGGCTTCGTGGTGCTTAATGTTAATTCAGGAGTTGTGAAATGAATGGTTATGTCGCTGTATTAGACTCAATTCCTGAACAGAGCATTGCCGTAGCAGTTTACCTGCTCGGCAGCTTGATTGCTTTATGGTGCTGGTATGGTGTGACCAAACGCTTGCCTAAACCTATGGGTGGTTTTTTGTGGATTATGGCCTTCGCTGTTTTGCTGACACCTACTGTGTCTGAGGGACCGAATGCTTCCATTGCACCCGCGATTTTTGGGCTGTTATTCGGGATGCTGACCAAAGAGCAGCCTTTAGTTTGGATTAATGCGTCACTTATTTTATTTGTCATTGGGATCGGTTCTGTGATTGGCTATTGCTGGTCGACTTATGTGTCGAACAAAAGCAATATTCGTGTTCACGAGAAAAGTTCACCGCTGTAAGTAAAAAATAAGGTTCAATCATGTCTGCTGATATTCAACAATTTTCAGGTACCGATCAGTACATTGCGACTGACAGTTTAAAACTTGCGGTGAAAGCTGCACGCAGTTTGCAAAAACCGTTGTTGGTCAAAGGTGAGCCGGGTACAGGTAAAACTTTACTGGCCGAGCAAGTCGCACAAAGTCTGGGTTTAAAATTGATCACCTGGCACATTAAATCCACCACCAAAGCACAGCAAGGCCTGTATGAATACGATGCAGTATCGCGCCTGCGCGATAGTCAGTTGGGTGATGATCGTGTCTATGACATCAAGAACTACATTAAGCCTGGCAAATTGTGGGAAGCCTTTACCAGTGAAGAGCGCTGTGTCCTGCTGATTGATGAAATTGACAAGGCAGACATCGAGTTTCCAAATGACTTGCTGCATGAACTTGATAAAATGTCGTTCTATGTATACGAGACAGGCGAAACCATTACGGCAACACAGCGTCCAATCGTAATCATTACCTCAAATAATGAAAAAGAATTGCCAGATGCTTTCCTGCGCCGTTGCTTCTTCCATTACATCGAATTCCCGGATGAAGCCACTATGCGTGAAATCATCGATGTGCATTTTGCTAATATCTCTGCAACATTGGTGAATGAAGCCTTACAGGTATTCTTCCAACTTCGTAAAGTTCCGGGTTTAAAAAAACCACCTTCAACTTCTGAACTGATCGACTGGCTCAGCCTGCTCATGGCAGATGATATGCCGGAAGATATTCTGCGCAATACTGATAAATCCAAAGCAATTCCACCTCTATACGGCGCCTTGATTAAAAATGAGCAAGATGTGCAGTTGCTTGAACGTCTAGCATTTATGTC
This sequence comes from Acinetobacter sp. 226, assembly GCF_048147925.1. Classification (NCBI taxonomy): domain Bacteria; kingdom Pseudomonadati; phylum Pseudomonadota; class Gammaproteobacteria; order Moraxellales; family Moraxellaceae; genus Acinetobacter; species Acinetobacter sp. 226. The sequence continues at coordinate 36,659 of NZ_JAYWYX010000026.1, forward strand.
ACGTCGTTAAGGGAGAAACACGCATGTTTGTGCGACTGTTTTATACCTTACGCAAATATGGTGTACCGGTATCGACTCGCGAATTGATTGACCTGAATCAGGCAGTTTCTGCAGGTCTGGTGTTTGCCGATCAGGACGAGTTCTATCAGCTGGCCAAAACCGTAATGGTCAAGGACGAGCGCTATTTCGACAAGTTCGATCGCGCCATGAAAGATTATTTTGATGGTATCGCGACCTTTGATCTGGATGAACTGCTAAATCAGGTGCATAAGCTGCCCAAAGACTGGTTCGATCTCGAATTACTCGAGAAGCATCTGACCCCGGAGCAGCGCGAAGAGCTGAAAAAAGCCGAATCGCTAGAAGAACTGATGAAAATGCTGGAAGAGCGTCTGCGCGAACAGCATAAAAAACATCAGGGCGGCAACAAGATGATTGGTACCGGTGGCACTTCACCCTTTGGTGCCTATGGCGATCATCCTGAGGGTGTGCGTATTGGTGGGCCGGGGCGTAAGCGTTCTGCGGTGAAAGTCTGGGAGCAGCGTCAATACCGCAATCTGGATGATGAACAGATTTTGGGTAGCCGCCAGATGCAGATGGCATTGCGCCGTTTGCGTAAGTTTGCCCGTCAGGGTGCAGCCGAAGAGCTGGATATTGATGGTACGATTCGTGAAACGGCCAAGCAGGGTATTCTGGATGTACAACTGGTGCCCGAGCGTCGTAACCGTATTAAAGTTTTAATGCTGTTCGATGTCGGTGGTTCGATGGATGCGCATATTGCCCAGTGTGAAAAGCTGTTCAGTGCTGCGAAAACCGAATTCAAAACCTTGGAATATTTTTATTTCCATAACTGTCTGTACGACTATGTCTGGAAAGATAATGTCCGTCGTTCCAGTTCACGCATGAATACTTGGGATTTGTTCAATACCTATGGCCGTGATTACCGCGTGATTGTGGTCGGTGATGCCAGTATGGCACCGTATGAGCTGAATTCTGTCGGTGGTTCTGTTGAATATATGAATGATGAAGCTGGACAGGTTTGGTTACAGCGTCTGCGTCAGCATTTTGATAAAACTGCCTGGCTGAATCCGGAAGAAGAAAAATACTGGCATTACACCCATACCATTGGTCTGATCCAGCAAATATTTGAAAATCATATGTTTCCAATGACACTGAAAGGCATTGAAGACATGACCAAATATCTGGCGCGTTAATTCCATTTATCTATAAGTGACTTTAGTTAGAGTTATTAGTGATTTAAAATAAATTATTCTAGTATAAAGTCACTCATTATCTCTTATTTAAAATTTCAGGCATGATTATGACTCATCAAATTAATGGTATTGCATTACCCAATGAAGAGGGTTTTTTTGGTCGATATGGCGGTCAGTTTATTCCACCCGATCTGAAACAGGCCATGGATGATATTAATGTGGCCTATCAGGAAATTCATCAGACTGAAGAATTTCAGAATGAACTGAAAGACCTGTTTGCTCATTATGTCGGTCGTCCAAGTCCACTATTTCATGCCAAACGCCTTTCTGAACAGCTTGGCGGGGCGCAGATTTATCTGAAACGTGAAGATCTGAATCATACCGGCGCGCACAAGATCAATCACTGTCTGGGTGAAGCTTTACTGGCCAAATATATGGGCAAGACCAAAGTCATCGCAGAAACTGGTGCCGGCCAGCATGGTGTTGCTTTGGCAACTGCATGTGCCTTGGTGGGTATCCCATGTGAAATTCATATGGGGCAAGTGGATATCGAAAAAGAACATCCAAACGTCGTCAAGATGAAAATTCTGGGTGCCAAACTGATTTCTGTGACTCGCGGTACAGCTACGCTTAAAGATGCAGTCGATAGCGCTTTTGAAGAATATTTGAAAGATCCGAAAAATTACATCTATGCTATCGGTTCAGTGGTTGGACCGCACCCATTCCCGATGATGGTACGTGATTTTCAGTCGATTATTGGCGATGAAATTAAAGTTCAGACCAATGAACGTTTTGGTGCAAATCCTGATTATATCGTTGCTTGTGTTGGTGGTGGTTCTAATGCAGTCGGCGCATTCACTGCATTTTTAAATGAACCGGATGTGAAGCTGGTTGGCGTTGAGCCAGCAGGTCATGGTTTAGATACCGATATGCATTCAGCTACTTTAACTCTAGGTAAGCCGAGCCAGTTACATGGTATGGCCTGTTATGTTCTGGAAGATGAACAAGGCGAGCCATTGCCAGTGCATTCAATTGCTTCTGGTCTGGATTACCCAGGTGTGGGACCACAGCATAGTTTGCTGAAAGATTTGGGGCGGGTCGAGTATACGACTGCGACCGACCAGGAATGTCTGGATGCATTTATGACACTGTCACGCGTAGAAGGTATTGTACCTGCACTGGAAAGTTCGCATGCGGTGGCTTGGGCCATTCGTGAAGCAGGGAAACTGCCAAAAGATACCAAGATTGTGGTGAACTTATCGGGCCGTGGTGATAAAGACTCAGATTATGTAGCAGAAAAACTCGGTTTAAACTGATTGTATTCAAAATGTTGATATAAAAAATCCCGGTACATGTGCCGGGATTTTTTATATCTCAAATATGATGGTTTATCTTTGTGTTGTTTAAATTTTGGATATTTACATGGTCTTTCTATGTTGGGGGGAGTGGTGATATTATTTTAACCTGAGATATATTGCTGTAATTGCTCAATCAGTTTGCGTTGGTCCTCCATAGCCGCTTTGACCAAATCTCCAATTGAAATCAAACCGATCAGTTTTTCATGTTCGACCACAGGTAAGTGACGCAGGTGACGATCAGTCATCAGCGATAAACAGTCTTCTACCGTAGTGGCTGATGTCACGGTAATCACTTTAGAAGTCATGATCTCATTGACTGTAGTATCAAATGAGGTTCTTTGCATCAGGGCAATCTTACGGGTGTAATCCCGTTCTGACAAAATCCCCACCACGCTGTCTTCATGGGTGACTACCAGCGCCCCGATTCCTTTTTCGGCCATCAAGGTGATGGCCTCTAAAACTGTAGAATCTGGACGGATGGTATAAATAGCTTGATGCATTTTTTCACTGAGCACCTGTGCCACATTGGTCATGCTTAATCATCCTTATCGGTCAATTTATTATTAATCCTTGAGTATGTATTCAACCTGAACATCTCTAGGTTTTTAAGTTTTACTCTTTATAAATAGCATGTTATTTAAGCAATGTGCAGTCTTTGTTGCGAAAAAAATAGGTGACGCATTTGTGCAGCAGTTAGTTTAAGTCTGGTGCCATTGGTATTGCATAGGGCGGGTGTAACATTCAGTCGTGATAAGGTTGGTAATAATGCATTTTCAAAATCTTCAGAATTGATTTTACGTGGAATGTAATGTGGCCAATGTTGTTGAGCGTAATTTTGGGCATCGAGTGGATTAAGCCAAAATGGAAAGATGCAGTCTTCGTGGTCGCGCATCATTGCCCAACCTTTATGATATGCGCCCCATAGCTCGCCACAATTCATCATGGATTTCAGCATTGTAATCTTCAGAAGAAATTCTTTGCAGATCGGATCAATTTGAATAATTGTTCGTGGTTTCATTGGAATTAAGTGCTATTGGATGACAGCCCCTATTCTAGAAACTTTATAAGTAATTACTGTTTCAGCTTTGCAAGTAATCGTAAGAAAATATGTATTGATTGCGGTTTATTGAAAATATGGCTGAAAAAAACGCCACCTAGGTGACGTTCTTTTATGCTTTCATCGTGGCCATGTTTTGCCAGTACTGGGCTTTGAGTGAATCTCGTTCTACACGGAAACCTTGATAGTAAAGTTCTGCTAAAAAAAGTGCTGCTTTACCATGGCCGGCGCGAGCTGCTTCTTCAAGCTGTTTTACCGCATCGACAAAGTTCATTTGTGATTGAATGGTATTCACGGCATCTGCATACAGATGTTCCAGGTCATGCTGAGAGAATTGTTGAATCATATATAAACTCCTTAATTTTAATTATGATTTCAGGATAGACTTATGAGTCTAAATACAAATATAAATTAGTATTGTTAAACTAATATTACAAAATAATGGAAAAGTCAACTATTCGAATTTGTCTGTTTACTTCAGTTATAGTTTAACTGATTAAACTATACACAATTATAAATATTATTAAGCTACATTGTAAATGGATAGCAAACAACAAGGAGAAAGCCATGACGACAAGAACTTTAGATGGTGTGAAATTTGATATGCCGCCGACTGCAGGACAAATTATGGAGCTTGCAGATTTGCATCGCAAAAAGCTTGATGCTGCTATATTTAGTAAATACACCCATTTGGGTGAATATGGTCTGGCACAGCGCAAAGAAGTATATGATTTTACTCGTGAGCTGGACGAAAACCAGCGTGAGCAGTTTTATAAACTCTATAATGGCGAATTAGTCCGTATTGCAGATGAAGACCGCTTGCATCCACCTGAAGCAGAAGCAGGTTTAAGTAAATTTGCGATTCTACTCGTACTGGCAGTGGTAGCGGCGGTACTCTATTCTACAATTTTAACCAAAGCAATGAATTAAGCTTGGCATAAGCAGATTTTCAGTCCTTATGAATATTCGGTGTGCTGACTTGAACTTGTGCAATGGCAATCATACACTACCTTTAACCTGAGGTAGTGTATGTCTATAGAGTCAGAAAAACTAAATCAAATTTTCAGCAGAATTAATCTGGAACAGATTTATAATAGTGTTGTTATCTTTATTGTTGCGGTGATCCTGTTTTTAGCCGCATTTGCTTTATATCGTCCGTTGAGCATGTCGCAAGTTACTCAAATTCAGCAATTGTCTAAGCAGCAAAATCTTCCCCAAACTCAGGATATGGCACTCGCTCTGTTAGAGCAGCAGCATATCCGTCGTGGGCAATATCTTAAATTGATGCAGGCTTATCAGCAGGAGTCGTTACGGGTACGTCAGCTTCCACCGGTCTCTGTGGAGATGCGCTAGGTAGAGGACGAGCGGGCAAGTAAAAATTTGCATCAATCAAATTTTGTTCTAAACGCATTTCCAATGCAGTTTTATCCAGTTCTTTACTGACCACGATTAGTATTAAGCGATCAGGATGGAAGTGCTTGCGTATGGCATTTTGTACATCTGTAGCCGTGACTTGAGCCAAACGTTCTGAATAACTGGATAGATAATTACTTTGCTCGCTATAAAAGCCCATATTGCCTAACTGGGCATTGATAGTGGCATTACTGCTGTAAACGTTAGGGAAGGCACGCAGCATGCCGGCTTTGGTTTCTTCCAGACGCTGACCATCGATGGGTTGGCTAACGAAGTTGATAAATGCCCGATGTGCGACCTGAATGCTGTCTAGCAGTTGATCCTGACGTGTAGCATATTTGAAGCTGAATACTCCGGGCGACTGAGTAAAGCTGATTGAACTATAAGCTCCGTAGGTAAAACCTCGTTTTACCCGAAGCTCCTGCATGAGTACTGAATTAAAACCACCCCCCCCAAATATTCGATTAGCGATCTCTAAAGCCAGTTTATCCGTAGTAAAGCGGGTCGGTCCTAGATGTCCAAAGATGACATGTGCCTGAGACGATTTATAGGGTAAATGTACTACTTCAAAACCAGATTTAATCTCAGGCATTGGTAATGCTGCTGCTTTTTGTCCTTGAGGTAAATTGCCGGCAATTCGTTCAGATAGCTCGAGTGCCTGTTTAGGACTAAGTTTTCCGGTAATGGCAATATTCATATTTTGTGCTACCAGAAATTGATCACGGAATTTTTTTAATAACTCTGCGTTAATTTTTTTGGTACTGCCTTGGGTGCCAGTGACTGGTTCTGCATAAGGATGTTGACCATAAAGGGTGCGATAAAAACGGATATCCATCAGCCGGCTGGGGTTTTCCTGTAGTTGCTTTTGCCCTACTTGGGTATTACTTAAGGCTAAATTGATGCTGGACGGTTTAAATGACGCATTCTTTATAACTTCCATCATCATTGCTAAGGCGGGTTCTAATTTTTTTGGGTCTGAGAGCGTACGTAGACGAATTACGAACATGTCCCGATATGCTTGTACGCTGAATTGTGCACCAGTTTGGTCAAAAACAGCCGCTACCTGATTTGCGCTATATTTATCTGTGCCTTCACGCATCAGTTTGGCTGCCATATTTGACAGACCATACAGTCCTTTAGCAATTTCCTGATCACGGGCCGAGCCAGCATTGAAGGTCAGCTGGATATCTACCATTGGAAGATCTTGAGTTTCAACAAATAGCGTACGTACCTTGTAGCGATTATTCAGATCGTGAATATAAGGGGCCTGAAATTCACGTTGCGGATTGATATTTTTAAGACTTTGTAACAGAGGAATAGACTGTAACTGACTCGGATTATCATTTTGGTCAGGCTGATGGTCCAGATAGTTTTCTGCATGAATAGCCGTACTCAAACTTAAAACATACATAAGCAAAATTGGATAAACTTGAAGCATTTATAATCCCCGTTACTGGGTGTTTTGTTCGGGTGAGAGATAAAGTGTACTGAGATTTTCTCTGACAAAATAGGCATTGGCGACGCGCTGGATATCTTGAGTACTGACGCTTTCAAAGTGTTTTGGTAACTCATCCATCAGGCGATAACTCAAGCCATTGACCTCCAGATTTCCAATCATTCTGGCCTGTCCAGCCAGATCATCCTGACTATAAATCAGACTTGAAATAAAACGTGTGCTGATGCGCTCCAGTTCTCGCTCGGAAATAGATTCAGTTTTTAGTAAATCAATTTCATCCTGAATTGCAGCTTGTGCTTCTGCCAGGCTAACACCTGAAACAGGAAGTGCTGAAATACCAAACAGGCTGTCACCACGATTATAAGGATCATAAGACACGCTGACAGAGGTTAGAATTTTACGATCTCTTATCAGGCGATCTTGCAGGCGGGAAGAAATCCCACTGTCCAAAAGGCTGCGAATAATACTCAATGCATAGGCATCTTGCGGGTTTTTAGCTGTGGTTAATGATTTTACGTTCCAGGTCATATAAAGATTGGGTACTTGAACATTGCTGTTGATCTCCATATGCCGATAGCCTAGGCGTTCAAACTCCAGTACATCATTGCGTGCTGGGGTTAGGCGTGCGGGAATGTCAGCAAAATATTTTTGTACCTGAGCCAAAGCAGCTTCAGATTCGATATTTCCGACAATCACCAAAATAGCATTATTCGGGCTGTACCAGTCCCGGTACCATTTTTTGACATCATTCAACTGAATATTATTTAGGGTTTTCATATGTCCAATCACTGGCTGACGGTAGTGACTGGTCGGATAACTGATCCATTTAAACCGTTCAAAGGCTTGCGCCCGCGGATTGTCATCTGTGCGCTGGCGCCGTTCTTCCATGACGACTTTAATTTCTGGCTCGAAGTCCTGCTGCCGCAGTAGTAAATTGCTCATACGGTCAGACTCAAGTTCCAGTGCCATAGGAAAATAGGCCTTAGGATAGAGCTGATAATAATTGGTGTAATTGGTAAAGGTAGCGGCATTGATGCTGCCGCCATAAATCCGACTCAGGCGGGTAAATTCGTCATTCGGCACTTTATGGGTGCCTTTGAACATCATATGTTCAAGTGCGTGAGAAACCCCTAGAATATTTCCGGACTCATCACTACTACCGACTTTATACCAGATTTGTGTCATTACCATGGGCGCACGATGGTCTTCCCGAATAATGACTTTTAAACCGTTACTTAACGTGGTTTCAAAAGTAGTTCGTGACAATTCACTTCGGGTTTGTGCCTGAGCCGGGTTAAAGCTCAGGCTAAACAAGACCGCTGCACCGAATGGATAGATCATCTGTTGGATCATTTGAGAGAAAGAGGAGACAGTAAAAAAGGTAGTGAACACTAGATCTCCCAAAATAGGCATTTGTATTTAGACTTATTTTTAATAAATGCGTGCTTGAAAGCAACCGAGAGCTGTAGCTTTTTGGTATGTTTGTCCAGTAATTGCATTGCTAGCTGCAAAGCAGGCAAGTTATGGTAGAATCTGGGTTTTTAACGCAATGCTTTTCAAGGATTCGGCATGCAACAGCAATCTAATGGGCAAAACAAATTTTTGATTGATGCTGATATCGGAGATGATGATGTCACATTACCGAGCTTACCTGCGGTCAATGTGCCTATCGTAGAAACGCCAAGCGAAGCAGCTGTAGTTTCTGCACCTGTTACCACAGAAACTGAAAATGAAGATTCTGCGGCAAAAGGTGGCTTCTTTAGCCGTATGAAAGAGGGTTTAACCAAAACCCGTAAGAACCTTGCCGATGGGATGGTCAATATCCTGATCGGTGGTAAAGAAATTGATGATGAATTATTAGAAGAAGTTGAAGAACAGCTTCTGGTGGCTGATATTGGTGTCGATGCAACCAAGACCATTATTACTAACCTGACTGAACGTACGGCACGTGGTGATTTGATCTATTCGCATTCACTCTATAAAGCACTTCAGGAAGAGTTGGTGGCTTTATTGGCACCACGGGTAAAACCGCTGCATATTGATCCAAACAAATCACCTTATGTAATTCTGGTGGTGGGTGTAAATGGTGTCGGTAAAACCACGACGATTGGCAAACTGGCCAAACGCCTACAAGGTGAAGGCAAGACTGTTATGCTGGCAGCAGGTGATACTTTCCGTGCAGCTGCAACGGAACAGCTACAGATCTGGGGTGAGCGTAATAATATTGCAGTCGTGGCTCAAGGTCATGGTGCTGACTCGGCTTCGGTCATTTTCGATGCTTTTGAAAGTGCCCGGGCCAAGGGTGTAGATGTATTGATTGCAGATACAGCGGGTCGTTTGCATAATAAAGGTCATTTGATGCAGGAATTGACCAAAGTAAAACGTGTCATGCAGAAAATTGATGCAACTGCACCGCATGAAGTCATGTTGGTGGTGGATGCCGGTACTGGCCAGAATGCCATTAATCAGGTTGAAATGTTTGATGAGGCAGTCGGCTTGACAGGTTTGACCATTACCAAACTGGATGGGACTGCCAAAGGTGGTGTGCTGTTTAATATCGCCAGTCGTACCCATGTGCCGATCCGGTTTATTGGTGTCGGTGAAAAAATTGATGATTTGCGTCCATTTTCCGCTAAGTCATTTGTCGCTGCATTGTTTGAAACTGAAAAATAAATAATGCGTTATAGTTCACACAAACTTCGCCAAGTGCGGAGTTTGTTGTTTTTAGCGGGTTTGAATGCTCTAAAAAGCAGCTTGAAAAAATTAAGCAAAGTTATTTAGCTTAATAAAACCATTATAATTCTACGGGATTATTCAGGCTGTTTTAGCTTGGTTTTGTGGGGTAGAAAATGGCATTGCTAGATAAGATTGGTCAGGTATTAACAAGCGATATAACCAAGGACTTTAAGTTTTCAAAAAAAAACAAACTGAATGATGATCTGGAGCTGACCTTTATTGATCAGTTAAAAAAGCGCCGTAGTATTTATGCGTTGGGTAAACGGGTGCATTATAGTCAGGCCTATCTTTGCGAAATCATTCAGGAAGCAGTGCGCAGTTGTCCTTCCGCCTACGATTCCCAAAGTACGCGCATTGCCGTGTTATTTGCAGATTCTCATCATCAATTCTGGGAAATTGTGAAACAGGTTCAGCGCCAGCATGTACCAGAGCATATTTATGAAGGAGTGGAGCTGAAACTGAATCAGTGTGCTGAAGCCTATGGCACGATTTTATTTTATGAAGATCAGTCCGTGATTCAACAATTGCAAAAGAAAATGCCATTAAATAGTGAAGATTTTCCAGCATGGTCTGAACAAACTTCCGGTATGGCACAATTTGCTGTATGGGCGACATTGGCAGATTCTGGCTTGGGAGCCTCCTTGCAGCATTATAATCCCCTAATTGATGAAAAAGTCGCTGAGCATTTTGACATCGACAAGAATTGGTTGTTGCGTGCCCAGCTGTGCTTTGGATCAATTGAGCAAACGGTAGAAGAAAAATTGCAACAGTTGGATCAGTACCGTTTTAAAATATTGAATTAAAACACTGTGAATAGAGTGGTAGTGAATAGCATGGTGGCTGTGATGAAGTCAGATCCATACCTGCTACTCAGATATAAATCCAAGCGTTATATAAATGAAACACAATGTTATCGAAATGCACCTGTTATGGGTGCTTAAAACACGTAGTATGACTTGATCGATTTATTAATAATCAAGGTATACAGAGGTGAATTCATGACATTTTTAGATCAGATGAAGAAACGCCGTAGCATTTATTCGATTGGAAAAAATGTAAAACTGGATCAGGCAGAAATCGAACAAATTATTAAAGATGCAGTGAAATTCAGTCCTTCAGCTTTTAATTCGCAAACCTCACGTGTGGTCATTTTATTTGGTCAATCACATGATACCTTCTGGCATATTGTACGCGAAACTTTGCGTGACCTCGTGTCAGCAGATGCATTTGAGGCAACCAATAACAAGATCAATGCGTTTGCTGCAGGTTACGGTACTGCGCTATTCTATGAAGACCAGGATGTAGTGAAGTCGATGCAGGAGCAGTTCGCACTCTATGCCGATAATTTTCCGGTCTGGTCAGAGCATTCTTCTGCGATTGCACAGTTTGCAACCTGGACTGCTTTGGCAGAAGTAAATATTGGTGCTTCGTTACAGCATTACAACCCAATTATTGATGAAGAGGTCGCACGAACTTTCGATATACCGCCTTCCTGGAAACTTCGCGCTCAACTAGTATTTGGTTCAATAGAAGCACCTGCAGGTGAGAAAACCTTTATAGATGATGCGGAGCGATTCAAGACCTTTACCTAATCAGCTTTAATTAAAAAAACCAGATTAAAAGAAGCAGAGTAATGCTTCTTTTTTTATATATTGGAGTTGTGTTTACCTACTATCTAATATATCTAGCTGAATAAATTCTAGAAGTTCAGGCTGTATTATTTTCAACTTTTGTCATTGGATTGTCATTTAAAAGGCAGATAGTGCTTATTTTTAATAAACAACCAATAACGAGTAATGGATATGGATTTAGGTATTGCGGCAACAGCAGCAGTGTTTTTATTTAGTACATCGGCTTTTTCAGCTGTAACCGTTACAGTACCTGAAGAAATAAAAATTGTTGCCGTAAATGATCAGGAGGTAAAATCAGGTTTCTTGCGTTCAAATCAGGCTTATACCTTGAATGCGGGGGTAAATGCGATTAGCGTACGTTATAACGAATTTTTCCAGCACTCAGATAATTCACATGACATCTTGAAATCTGGCGTAGTTACTGTAAAAACACCTGAGCTGATCGAGGGTGAAACTTATAGGTTAACTTTGATGAACGCTCCTAAAGATTTTGAGGAAGCAAAAAATTATAAAGACCAGCCGATTATTGGGCTTTATGATGCAAAAAATCAGCTGCTGGTTCAGCAGATGGGAGCAAAAGAGACAGCCAGGCCATTATTTGGAAAAAGTATTTTAACCAGGTCTGTAGATTTAACTAGTAAAGCTGTGACTCCCGTCAATCAGTCTGCAGCAGTTTATACTCAGGTAACGGTAGCGCCGAAGACTGTAAATGTGAAAATAGCGGAAAATATGACAGGCAATCAGCTTGATCAGCAATTGATTCAGGTATGGCAGAAAGCATCTAAAGTTGAGCGTCAAAAATTCATGACTTGGCTTGTTGAACAGGCAAATTAAATAATCTTTCAAGAATCAAAAAGATCACTCTTAGGTGATCTTTTTTTATGAAGGCAGAAGAGTAAAATTAACATTTCCTTAAAATTTGCATGCTGAAATAGGTAGAAAAACTCAAAAAAAGTGTTAAAAATAGAGTTTCAGGTTAAAAAATAAACGTACGATGGTTTTTTCTGAATATTTTCAAGAAAAGCTCTTGCGCTTGTTTTGAAACTGTATAGAATACGCAACACACCAACGCAATGCATGAAACGAAACGTTAAGTGATTGGGTTGGAGCTTAAAGCTGACGAAGTTTTAAGAAGATCATTAAGAGATTATGAAGAACAACTTGTGTGGATTTTTACTGGTTGATTGATCGAAATTATTTTCATTG
>NZ_JAYWYX010000027.1:0-47350 GCF_048147925.1 Acinetobacter sp. 226
CCGAGCCCTTTAGCATTCTCAATCTTGATCACGATGTCACCAGCACTTTCAGCCATCAATAACGGCGCATTCAACTGAATAGTTTGCCCGACCTGATACGCTGCTATCTGTTGAAGAGTTGCGGTACCCACCACGGTTGAGACAGTATTGCTTGCCACAGCCTGAATAGCTGCCATATCGGTACTCAGCCACCGCTTAAGCACATCATCAGCCAGTGAGCTTGTAGCAGAGTTTAAATAGCCGCTCAGTGCAGCATCATTTCCTTGCACATAGTCCAAGAAGGTACGAATTGCACTTGGCCGAATACTTGGATCAAGTGGAATCACCGTATTGGCCACTGTGTCGAACAGGTCCCGGGCGTTATCATCCATTGGAGCAAATAGACTGGTGAGCTTTTTACTCGCCGTCCATTCTGCTTTGATGACCTCTTTCTGTTCGAGGAGATATTCTTTATCTAAGGATGAAGCACTGATCTTTTTATCTACCAGCGTTTCAAGTTCACCAAACTGCAATGGGTGAGAACTCCAATCCAAAGCCTCGGCAATTTCAGGCAACTGATCATCAGGTGTAATGCCGTATTTCAGTGCCTGCTTCTCGGTTAAGGCAATCACGGTGCACCGGCAACGAAATCCCAATGGTGGATAATGTGTTAGCCAGAATGGATGATCAATCGGCAGTACGATACGATTCAAAGCTAAATGAGCAGGACGTACGCGACTATCATTGATCGCCGAGTACATCAGGTATTGTCGTTTAGCTTTATTCCGTTGCTGCTGTTGCCATCGTCCATGTCCATAAGCACTTTGGATATTGGTACGAAATACATTATCCAAATAGTGTTTAGGCAGGATGATTTCAGATTCTTCAATCAGCTTCTGAAAGTCCTTGAAAGTACCGCCATCGGCAATCGATTTATTCACGGCCTTAATGACTGTTTCAACCTGCTCAAGGCTCGATAGAAAGCTAACCCTAGTTGCCATCTGCCGAGTTTTAAGATCCATTGAATAGAATTCATCAGGTAATGCAATCTTTTTACTGTGAGCGTACCGAAGCGCCTCAAGAAATGTGACTGGTTGCATAACTTACTTCCCATCTTGCGCCGTCACATACCCCAACACATCTGCAGCATACAAAGCTTGATCCAGATTAGCCGTGAACTGCGTCTGAGTTGCATCAGGTATCAATTGCATCAAGTTATAAGCCAGACTTTCAGGGCTATCAGACTTGAATACCAATTCCTTGACCTGATCCGGTTTTAATAGCTGCAATTCATCCTGTGCATCAGTCAACTCTTCAACTTCTTGCTGCTCTGGTGAGAGCTTGTTTGCTGTTGCCTTGAAATTGAATGCCTGACGCGGTAATGCTGTGAATTGATTGAAACCTGTTTGAACCTGCTCAATCACATCGCCATCCTCAAGCCCATACTCACGCTTGAAGTATTGTGGCGTTAAGACTGCACCTGCATTCTTTAACTTCACATCACGATCTGCTTTAGGCTCTTCGAGTGATTTCTCTTCACCAATGATGACTCGATGACGTTCCCAGCCATTTAGATCGCATAACGCATTAATAACGGCTTGGATCGTTGGCATGATCATTCGTACGTCAGCTTTATACTTCGAGTTCTGTACTTCTAAATGCACATCACCTAAAGCTCGTGAACCTGCGCCGTCGGTACCACTTGTCAAAGTCTGACCCAGAATCACCTTTTGAATACGGCGCTCTAAGTTCTTGTCAAAGACTTCAAATGTCTGGGAAGCATTACCATTAGTATTGGCAGTTTGTATTTCAACTGAATCTGTACCACTTAAAGCAATCACTGAACTGGCATGAGCTCTAAGTAGTGCATCACGCATATCTGTTGTCTTGCCGGTAGTTTTACCAACCAGCATGGGTAAGCCAAACTTTTCGACAAACTTGGCCCAGAACTTAAAACCAGAAGTCTTGAAGAACCAGACCCAGTACAGTCGACTTAAAAGAGCCTCACCTAATGGATTCTCATAAGTAGATTTACAACGTGTCAAAAAGTGCTTGAAGCGCTGGTCTACTTCCTGATCCTGTCGAGTTGTGTTGTAGTTGGCCAGCAACATCAGACGACCATCATTCTTAGGCTCATACCATTGCATTGGCTTTTCACCAATCCACTTAAAACCAATAAACGGTGTAATAGTATCGCCGTCAATATGTAGGCTCGGTTCCTCAGGCTTGGTATAGATTGCCTCTAATACAGAATATCCGTACCAGCGAGCATTCTGCGCACCCAAGAGAATCTCAGACCACCACTCACGTAAATGCTCCATAATGATTTTAGATTCCGGTCGGTCCATCGGCTCTACACGCCATGATGCACTCTCAAGTTTATCCTGGCGTTTCTCAATGGCCTGATAAATCTCATCGTCATACATCATGACTTTCAATCGTGGACGTGTGACCCCCGCCTTACGAAGGACCTCATCACCATCTGGCATTTTGGTCAGATAGCTGATTAAGGCCTGCTCTGCCTCATGAGAATAGAGTGCACCAGATTCGGGCTTGCTATTTTCAGACTTTTTACTTTTCTTAGCCATAAATAAAACCTTAAGCCGCTGGTGGGCTGTAATTAATTGCAATCACTGCATCTTCAATCGCATCAATGAGCGTATCCACCTGATCGTCATGATCATGGGTAAATGCCGCATTAAATGCTTCACACTCTTCAAAGAATTCACCGACCCAATGAGCATCTTTAGGTACCAATACAAACCGGTCATCAGGCTTATCCTTATAGTTCGCTTCAAGATGAACCTGCACATCCATAAAACGGGATAGCTTGTCTGTATTACGTTGGACCGGAATCACAGCAACACCGGAATAAGTTCCTAGTGTCTGGATCAACTGGGTACCAGATGCCTTGTCCTCTACTTTCATGTAGCGAATAGGCTTGGTGTGCCAGGTGTATTCTTTATGCTTATCCAGAAAGGCTTTCGCCTGACGGTTTAGCTCCGGTGCTTCCCATTTGCCACGTAAGAGGTCAAGCAAGTACAGCTTGCCATCTATCCCCATGCCTACAAGCAGGAATACAGAATAGTCATTGTGCTCTTTGGTTTTCTGCGCCGTATCAACAAGGACGGCGCGCCACTGTAATTCTGGATGCTCTTTATAGAATCCAAACCACTCGGACTTGATTAAGTCACCACCCAGTTTCTTAGGCTGCTGCATGTACTGACTTGAAAACGTATAACGGGATACCGTGGCACCTTCTTTATCCTTGCCACCCTTTTCAAGTTGTAATAAGGATTGAAGCGATTCTTTCTTTGGCCAGTAACTTTGGCGGCCTTGCTCATCACGCTCAGCATCTCGCGGTACCAGCTTTTGAATATGCTTTGGCAAGGTTGCAATGTACTTATCATCAATTAATGCCGGAATAGATATTTGAGTCCATTCACCAGGTAAATTACCTGTCATGACAAAGTTGGTTGGATCCTCAGTATGCAGGCGCTGCATGATCATGATGATGGGTGTATCAGACTTGGCCTTACGTGAGTTCACCGTATTAAGTAACTTGCGATTGGCGGCATCTCGTTTGATCTTACTGAAAGCATCTTCTGGCTTTAATGGGTCATCGATAATGATACAACCTGTAAAGCCATCATCAGCCAGTGTTCCTGCGCGCCGTCCTGTTACCTGTCCACCCATAGAGGCCACATACACATGGCCAACATCGTAGTCCTCAACTGTAATCTTCCATTCCTTTTTGGAGTCAGTACTATTGGAGACCGTTAAATCCCACATCAATCGATAGTCTTTCGACTTCACAATGTCACGCGCCGTATCTGATACACCTTCGACCAGTGACTGAGAGAAAGATAGATACAGGAATCGAGAGCGCGCATTCAAAGCCAAGCCACGTGGTATTAGATTGGTTGTCAATTCAGTCTTACCAGCACCTGGTGGAACATTGATAACAACGTTTGCAATCTCACCAGCTATCACCTGATCAATGATCCAAGAGATATAAACATGGTGCCAATTCACCGTAAATTTAAAGCCCATCCGGGGCTTGAAAAAACGCCGGGTGAAATATAAATGCTCATCTTCACACAGCTTCTTTTCAACCTGTGTTTGCAGATCCATTTAGTATTCCTCTTGGGCCTTCTTTACAGCAGCTTCGACCTGTTCTTGAGTAGCATGAACAACGGTGGTCTGTAATGCTTCGCCGTCCTTACCGGTAATTTCTTGTCGGTTAGTGAATTGACCACCTACATCTTTAGCAGCCTGCTCAAGAATCTTGAGTGCTAATTTTGCATTCTTGGTTTTTTCAAGTTGCTTCTGATATTGCTTAAGCCGGTAATACTTACTGGCAATTGGAATATCTATCAAACCTTCATCAAATTTCTTACGAGTCTGGTTGAATAGATCTGCAAGCTTTTTCCCGAGATTGCGACCTGCATATTTAGTCGGGTCATAGTTTTCACACTGACGACGATCGATTTCGATGTTGAACTCTTGCTTGACCAACTCCGCAACTTCTTGAGGGGTATCACGGCATGCAAGAGCTTGAACAATAAATATTTTTACAGGCTCTTTAAGTGCTGCCATAAATCCCCCTTTTGTCATGCTACGTCATGCAAAGTAGGCAAAAAAATTTAAACAATGACACAGTTTCCACAACACGCAGCAATACTTGTTTCAGATACAAACGGCGCATTCTTGGCAATTTCAACGAGACGTTTCACTGAATCATCAGCTCCCCACCGTTTAGTCTCACCAAAGAACACTTCGACATCGTGGCCAGCCAAGTAATGCTTAGGCAGCCCAGTCATATCGCTATAAATGATTTCGCCATCTTCATCACGCTCTACACCAATGTGATACAACTCATGTTCAATCAAGCGGCAGAACTCACGATCCGAAGCCTGTTCACAGAATGTGGCATCCACAGTAATCAAGTATTGAGGCACAAAGCCGAACCAATCCCGCATCTGTTGTTCTTGGCGTGCTTTCTTCCATCCACCCTGGTTAAACATGACCTTTTCACATTGGCCCAGCACCATACGTTTTTTCGCTACGGCGGCAGATGAAGCCCATGCAAATGCAAGGAACTCTTCATTGTCATGGAGTAGTTCGGCAATATGATCATGATCGGGGTTATGTAGTTCACCACCTAAAGTAAGCCAATTTGTAATGACCCATTCTTTAAGCTCTGGTGCTGGTGCCAAGCGAATGGCTTCCTCTTGCTCAGCCTGATCAATCAGCTCCGTCGGCGGGAATGGTCTGAACTGTTCCATCTTCTAATCTCTCTAACTGGCTTCTAATCCAATTAATTGCATAACCTGATTCAATTTGATGAGGCTCAAGACGCACAAATGTATAACCTTGATCTTCAGCAAGATCATACTTATTAAATGAATTCGCTATCTTTTTCCCACCACGGCCAACCGACCATGAACTACCCACGATTTCTATAAGAAGATTCAATTTCACAATATAAAAATCAAAGCGCCAATTTTTGGTCGATTCAAATTGAAACTTGCGTCGATAACCAATTCGGTATTCTTCTAATTCTTGAAATAAGGTTTCTTCTGCTTCTAGATATTTTTCTTTAGCCTTAGGCAAAGGCTTGGTGCGTGATTTTGTTTTAATTGGGCGTTTTTTGGTTTTCCAGAAGTAGTCATCAACATCCATAAATTGCGCCCATTAAAAAAACCTCCCGAGGGAGGTTTATGTTACAACTGATTCCAATCTGATAGGTTTTCAACATATTCATTTAAATTGTAGGCACTTCTTATGTTATCAAGCATTTCACTTAACGCCTCATCAGCACTAATATTTGATAAGGTGCGATAACGCCCTTGATAAGCACAGCCCGCAGGCTTATAAGCTAAGCTTGCTGTATACCCACCAGTATTCATATCATCACCATAATAAATATAATAAGCATCCACCTTTAGAGGTGTTTCGCCAAACTGCTTTTTTTCAAATAACTCAATTCTTTTATAAGGCA
This sequence comes from Acinetobacter sp. 226, assembly GCF_048147925.1. Taxonomy (NCBI): domain Bacteria; kingdom Pseudomonadati; phylum Pseudomonadota; class Gammaproteobacteria; order Moraxellales; family Moraxellaceae; genus Acinetobacter; species Acinetobacter sp. 226. The sequence goes on from NZ_JAYWYX010000027.1 coordinate 5,984, forward strand.
TTTTTTAAATATCACTATTAAAAAGGAGCTTGAGGTTAGCATTGGAATTCAGCTTAATTCAACCATGAAGCGCATCAAATTCACACCGAATACACGGCAGCTTTCTGATTGCCGCGAGTCTTTTGGGGTTGCGCTTCATAGAGATTGATTCTGATGTTTCTTGCCCGCTCTCGGTGGCGTTTAAGCTTTTCATCAACATTCACCATCTCTTTAGCAGTCATCATGCTGCGGGACAGACTGAGTAAAATATCAATCTGGTCGCAGTGTTCTTTTAATTCCCTTTGCGCAGATACTATGTCCATATTCACCGACCTTGACGCTTATACTTGCGTCTCTTTGCCTGACTTACACGATTAGGCTTTGATTTGTTTGATTGTGGCTCACCCCACAAGATTGAATCCCAATCACCACCACTTGAGCGTGAGTATTCCGCAAATGCCGTACCTAGCATTGCAGCAACAACCATTCGACCTAATCGCATATCTACCACCAATAAGAAAAGAAAACCCCTCAACATCTAGAATGCGAGGGGCTTTGATTGCCGTAATACGTTCGGCTAGTGTCACCGAAGTGACAAGGGTTCATTCAACTTCTTTCAAACAATCACGGCACACTTTGATTTCTTCATCATCAACCGTGTAATCGATCTCAGTCGCACCATGTAGGCCGAATAAGCAGAATATAAATTGGAGCATACTTTTCTCCGGACAAAAAAATGCCTCCTTTTGGGGAAAGGAGGCTGAATAGGAAAGACTCTACAGCATAGAATCTAGGTGGTCATTTTATACAAAGCCATAATTTATTCATTAGCATAATGTTACTTTATTGATCACGTTAAAAAGCCCACTTACTCGTCAAATAAGTGGGCCAGTGCTGTAGTCACTTTCTTCGTATTGCATCTTCTTCTTATCGCAAAAACAATATAGCACCGAAGCTTTGATTAGAAAGTATAGAGAATATTAAGAAAATGTTTTCAAATGTTGAGCTTAAGTTAATTTTCTTTTCAGATAATAAATTCTATGCATTAAAAAAGCCCACCATTTGGCGAGCTTTCCTTGATGCTTAAACCTATTTTTGACATTTCACGTTAAACTGGTATTCGTCTTGAGTGACCTTAATTTTAATATTTTTATATTTTCGTTTGTTTGGATCCATTGCTGAGCCAGCCACTTCCTCAAAAAAGCTACGATCATTCATTAGCTCGCCATACGCTTTATAGCCTAATAAAATCTTTTCAGGCTTTTTGCCTTCAGCTACTAATTTACCGAGAGTATCTTCTAGTTTTTTAACAGTTAAAATCGCCATTTCAATTAGAGCTCAAAAACAAAAAGGCATTATCACTTAATTTTATGAATAAATAATGTCAAAAAAGCCCATCTTTCGATGAGCTTTAATAACTTGGTCTCGGTTGAACCGTAATACGACCAGTATAGTGAAACTATACCTCGGTTTCCGGAATAATGGAATCCCTACGCTTCAAATTCTTTATAAGTATTTTTTCGATAACTTTTAATGGTTTTGGCTGCCTCATCAATTGCATTCTCAATGGCTAAAACCATAAGGTTTTCGTATTGCTTCCATGTTTTACGATAGCACTCTGCATCCATCTGCCAGCTACGCAGACCCGCATAATACAATCGCCCCTGAGCTGTAAAATTATTCTCCAAATCAGGATTAAGAGAAAAGTCTATTACCATCCGTGCAATCATTGATGCCATCTCATCAATGGTCACTTTGGCAGGATCTCGTCTTTTTTCCAGCTTTGCATTTGTAGACATGATGAGCGCAAGGTGTGACTGCACATGTCTATAATCCATTTCGGATTTGCCTTCAAAGACAATCAATGCTGTAACTGACTTAGCAAGCTGCGTTTCCATGGATGCCACCGCACCAAGACGATCTTGATAATCCAGAGGCTTCTCATTAGTCCCATGTACCACAGGCTCAAAGTTAGGTGACTTTGCTGTAGTACCCCGAATCAACCATTCAAACTGTTCAAATTTTTCAACCATCGCATTCATCCTAAATCCCCTACCATCTTCTCTATCTGTTGTATCGCTAAACCTGATTTCACTTGCTCTGTGCTAAACCGTATTACCTGATAACCCATCATGGTTGCTGCGTTATATTTTTCCATGTCGCCAATGTAGCCTTTGCCTCTTGTATGCCTACCACCACTCCAGATCCCACCTTCCACTTCAACCAATATTTTTTTACCCACTAAATGAAAATCTGCTTTCCACTTACGCTCTGGGTGAAACTTAAATTCCTGCTCAAAATCTATTTTTAAAGCTCTTAACGCAGTGGCCAGTTTTACTTCACCTTCGCTTTGTACTTTTTCGCCTTTCACCTTAGGACGCTTGGAGCGCCCTTTCGGTTTGGTGGCTTTAACCATTTTTTTGTATTCAGCGATTGAGTAGCTTGTCATTCACCCCACACCCCCAACTCTCAATACAACAGCCCCAATGGCCATAAAAATAAACATCAGCGCTTTGTTTAGATCCTTCATGCCGCTACATTAGCTCCAAATAATTGCTTGGTCTTTCCTGTTGCCACATAGAGTCTAGTGCTATGGTTACATCTAAATTCTAAGTAGCCTGCCTGAACTAAGCCTCGCAATTTTTGATTCAAAGCTGCTCGCGTTTTATCACACACATGTTCTTCAAGCTCTGCCGAAGTCACCTCATGTTTTGAGAAGGCTACATACACCAGGATGTCTTTGATTTCTTCAAAGCGCTGAATGGTGGGTGTGTTCATGCTGCCACCTGTCTTATCTTCGCTTTCAATGCGGCACGTTGATTGCTAATCGCCTTGGCTTCCTTGCAGAACTCACAGCGGCATTTATGTTTGTTGTATGCGTAAACAGTGCCGTGATTGATTACAGGTGCATAAGCAAGCCCTTCTAGCTCTTCACACCAATCCATTGTTTTTTGATCTCGAATACTTCTCATTTCATATCTCCAATACGGCACATGAATACGATGCTCATTCCACCCCATGATGGGCGATTAAAATTCTTAAGTTCTTTTCTTAAAGATGATTCAATGCTTGCTCTGGTTTCAATTTTGTAAGGCATCGGACTTCTGAAAATACGTCTTTCATCTTGATAGGCCTCAACAGTTACTGTTTGCGCTTGACGATCAATTGCCGTCACTTGGACTTCGACACTCACGCTGCACCCCCTACACGCTGATCTGCCCAATTGCATTCCACCAAGGTCAATCCACCCTGCTGGAAACGAGACCAAAGACGATCACCCAGATCCTTTTGCAGTTCAGCCAATGTGAGATTCGAAATCAACATGGTTGGCTTCATACGGTCATAGCGTGCATATAAAACTTTGTGAACCAACTCACGGCGTTTATCACGGTCATGTAATCCGTATTCATCCAGGATCAACAGGTCATACTGGGTGAAGTCATAAATCACAGACTTCTCTGTAGCGTCCGGCTGCTCCCACGCATTCATGATTCGCTGTGCCATATCCTCACTGGTGATGTAACGCGCATACTTGCCCTTGTTGAGCAGTGTTCGAGCCGTAGCGCAACTCAAATGGGTTTTACCGGTGCCTGTAGGCCCTACCATCACAAAATTATTCTTGTGGCCATTGATCATGTTCTTGGCAAAAGAAACGACCTGATTCAATGCGTTCTGGTGTCCAACATGTTTGACCAGGTAATTCTTAAAACCTGATGTTGCATGACGCTCTGGAAGCATTGCCCCAGCAAAGTGTTTTTCACGTACGGTACGATCAATTTCAGCCTGTGCTTGTGCGAGTTGTTCTTCATGAAACTCTACGGCGCATTGTGGGCACTTCTGAAAAGGGCCTGCTTGTACCATGGCGGTTTTGTGTTTCAAGCAGATCGCTTGTGTTTGTTTTAATCCCTGAGTCAGCATCGACATTGCGTTCATACAAAATCCTCCGGAATATGGACTGGTGAATTCACTGGTGCGTGATATTGCGATGCTTGGTCTGCCCAAGCTGTATTCACGTCAAGATTGGAATTTGGTTTTTCAGAGGATTGATACGTTTTTTGAGTAAACTTGCGTTTGATCCACTTCACGAAGTTTGAATACATCTGGGTATCTGTAATCAAGCCTGCATTCAAACGTGGTTCGTAGTGAGCATTCACTTCAAGTAAAATCTGATTCACCAGTTCTTGGGTCATCGGGGTTTCACCTGATCGCTGTAACCAAGAATTCAGAGAATGTAAATCTGGTGTCCAGAGATTCAGAACCTGATCAACTGAATTTTCTTGCGCGTTTTTCTCTTTAAAGTTTTCTTTAAGTGTTTCTTTAAGTGTTTCTTTAATAGGGTCCCGTTCAACGGTACTAGTCCCGTCACCTTTCGCGGTACTAGTCCCGTCCCGTTTGGTGGTACTAGTCCCATCACCTTTAAGGGTACTACCTTCATTTGGTACTAGTCCCTTTTCGCGGTACTGGTCAGGAGTAAATTGATATTCACTTAGACAGCCTGTTGTTCTCTCAACTTTGATCAAACCAAGTTCTTCCAGATCGCGAATACATGACATAACCGTGTCGCGTTTTTTAATCCCGCAATACTTTTGAAATTGAGTGATGGCAATTGGGTGGGATGCGCGGTCAAACCCAATGGTTTGGCGCATGACAAACATTAAACACTTAAATGCCTTATCGTTCAGTTGAGCCATGATCTGACCGTCAATTAAACCATTTGGCATCTTGGTGTAGCGCTCTTCTTTATTCGACATAGCTTTGCGCTCATTTTTTGGAAAATGAACTACTTGCCCTTGAGGTATTGGTGGTTCATGTGCTAGATTTGATTTCATATTCAATGCCCTCTAAAGTTTTGAATTGATAAAGCCTGATCTCAGAAATCAGGCTTTTTCTTTTTGTGTGAATTTATGCATTTGCTTGCTTAAAGCCATATCCGCCGCTTTAGCGTTTTCAATAATGCGATTAAGAATTTCGCTCGCTTCCGCATATTCTTGTGGCGTCACCATGCCATCTTCTAAAACCTCATAAACCTTTTGATTGGCTTTTCCAGTTTCAGAATTCATTTGAAGTAATGCCTCTACGATAGTCATCTGACGATGTGTGCCTTCTCCACCTGCCGGCATAAGAACAAAACCAAGCATATGAGCCCAAACTTTCAGAACTACCGGGTTTTGGGTCAAAAGCATGATCGCCTCAAACTTCTTTAGACTTGGATCATGGTTCTCCATATTTGGATTGCCATAGTTGCAAATCGTCTTGTGAGCATCACCAGTGACTTGAGCAATATCCTTTGGATCAAATCCTTCGGACTGATTAATCATCTGATGAATCGCTATTCTTGTTTCTTTCTTTAGAATCATGTGAATCCCTGTTTTTGTTCACGTTTCTTTAAAACGATTACTGATTGATAATTGGTTTAAGCAGCTATTGGGGTCTTCTTTAGGAAGAAGTCAAAAAGATTTTTGTGGGATAGCTTGTTATTGCTAGCATCAACAATTGCTTGGATAGTTTCCATGCGGGGTTTTTTACGACCATGAATCAAATGTGATTCCATATAGCCGTAAGACACCCCTACACGAGAACAAAAAATATGCTTCTCATCCTCGCTTAAGGATTTCCAGTAATCATATAGGTTTCGCATGAAAATACACCTGATAGGTAAATTAATATTAAATATACCTTTTAGGTAAAACTTATTCAACCTGTCAGGGTATTTATTTTTTCTACCTAACAGGTAAATTTAGCAATGGATTAAATAATGGGGTTTGGCATGTCTGGTTTGATGCAAATTCATGAAATACGGCTTAAGAATGCTCGAGACTTAATGAAGGAGTCTGGGTTGAGTCGTACTGATTTTGCTGAAAAGGTGGGGCTTTCTTATAATTTGGTTAGCCAATACATCGGGAAAAACCCGACTAAAAATATTGGCGATGAGACTGCAACCAAAATAGAAGAGGCTTTTGGTAAGCCTAAGGGTTTTTTGGATCAGGCAAATGCCATCACCATGCCTTTAAGTGATATTTCAAATAAAAGCGGAATCCAAATTGCGCCCATTGAATTTCGTGGTGCCGAAGGAAGCAAAAGAAATAATGTGAGAATACCGGTGTACAGGGATGTAAAGGCTTCTTGTGGAAGTGGGATAGAGAATTTTTTAGAAGATCCAAGTGAATATTTAGACATTGACCCATCGCTACTAAGGATTTTAGGTATACAAGCTAAGCCGGAGAATCTACGTGTGATTTATTCTGATGAATACAGTATGTGGCCAACTGTAGCACCAGACAGCCCTCTTTTTATTGATGTGGCTGATAAAGATCCAGGCATGCTTAAGAGTGGATCGGTGTATGTTTTTAAGCATAACTACGAGCTAAGAATGAAAAGGATTTTTATAAGCTATGCAGGCGGCACAACAGTAAGGCTTGCAAGTGATAATCCTGACAAGATTCGCTATCCAGATGAATTTATTACTAATGAGCAGCTTAATGAAATTGATTTTATTGGTCGCCTGGAATCTGCTTTAGTTAAACCTTAAAAAAATAAAAGCCGCTATATGCGGCTTGGGGTTTTTCCAAATAATAATTACGGGAAGTGTGATATGCAAACAATTGAAATCAATTCCCATAAGATTAGCCATGTGCTTTATCAGCATCATCTACTGACAGTAATACTTCAGACGGGCGAAAGATTTCTATATCGTCTTCTTGAATCCACTACTTTTACCAAGTTCATAGATTCAACTGATAAAGATAAATTTTATAAAACTGAAATTGAAGCGAATAAAAAGTTTAAGCGTATTCAGCTTTTTATTTAGTTAAAAGTACCTCTCTACACAGTTTATATGGGAGAGGTTGTATAGAAATACTTAAGATTTAATTGATTATTAGGGGGTAATAAATGGTTGAAACGGCTTCGACTGCAAAAATTGCAGAAAATGAATCAAAACAAATGCTGGAATTTTTCAGATGGTCTACCTATTCTGATACTTTAGAAAACAATGATTATTTATGTCAGGATACTGAAAGGCATTTTCCTGATGGACAATATGATCAGCACCCCTTAGATATAGTTTTTTCATATATACATCCTTATACAGGTAAAGAAATCTTTTTTTATTGTGACTTAAAAAGTTACAGTAGTTCGTCAATAAGTCCACCAAAACTCCGAGAAGCATTAAAATCTTTGGGACAATCAATTTCCTGTGCCAGAGATAATGAACAATGGAGAATTGACTTTTCTAATCCTGATTTTAGTGGAGAAGTTAGAGGTTTATTATTTTTACTAAATCATGATGGGGACTACTCTCAAGACATTCTTTCTAAGCTCAATGTTGTTGCGAAATTTGAGCCGCAAGAACATAGAGGTAATATTAAGACTTTAAATGTTGAAAACTTGCATATAGATCCAAATCAATTTGTGCACATTATGGACCCGACAGTAATTGTATACATGCAAACGATAAGAAAAGACATACAAAGTCTTAGGGGTTCATTAAAATTCCCATTGGGAAATAAAAACTATTACTTTTATTATCCAAATCTTGAATTACATCGAACACAAGGTGATGAGAGTAAGTTTCCTGCGACAGTTGAAGTACTATGTGGTCCATATCTTATAGTTGGAAATTTAGCCTCAGAACAAATTGATGCAGACTCTGATAAAGTCATTAAATTCTTTCCAGGATTTATTGTCTACTACAGATTAGATGGTAGTACGCAAGAGGAATTTTTATTTTTAATTGATCAATTATCAAGATATCAGATGTTTAACAACAGTAAAAAAGTCAATGTTAGACAAATTCATTTAAACCCACATATTAATGCAGAAAAAAACTTTAATAATGCTTTAATAGAATACAATAAAACTTGGAGCGTAAATGGATTAAATCCTATATCTGATGGTCAACTAACATTTAATCAAATTTCAAACTTAGAGAAAAAATTTTTACCTTCACCATTAAATGGGGCTCGACATCTTTAATGAATTATTCAAGATTTTCGTATATAAATCCTAATGACATTGATTTATTTGGAACCTTAAATAGAAATAGGGCATTAACTAATGATGAAGTTGCGTATTTATTTGCTAAAAGAGGAATAATTTATGGAAAAAACACTTCTCGGGAATTATTAGCAAGAGAGTTTTCTTCATTTTTTCATTCTAGCTACGATTATCATTTAATAGAATCCGCATTAGCTACTGAAAATAAAAGAAGTACGGCGGTATCAGGATTATCATTAAATAACTTAGATGATCTGACAGACAGACAGGTCTTAAATAAACTTGATTCTTTGGAAAGTCAATTTATTGACGACTTAACTAATCAAGAGGAAATAGACATTGATAAGGTTGTTTATAAAAGAAATGGTCTAAAATCAAGACAAATAAATATAAACTATTCAGTCTACGATTTCACAAAAAATGCATTTAATCGTAGAGAAAGAAAAGAAGCAGCTATAATGATACGGCCTATAGAAGGTGGAAACTCCCTCTATTTGGAATACCCAAACTCTAAAGAGTTGGACAACTTGGTTGAATCACAAATATTATCGCATGTCATCAATCAATTTTCACAACCTTCAAAAACTAAAATAGAATTATTAGGTATTACAGATAATCTGCTTAGAAAGCAATTCTTTGATAATCTTATTAGAGATATTGAGGGTTTTGAATATGATACTGTACTAGATATCTATGTAACAAAAGAAAACTCTTCGAGTACTGATGATTTAGCTATCATGACCTCAGTGGCTTCAATTCGCAAAGCTTCTTTTAGTGGTCATGGTTTAATGGATGTTCCTGAGCTTGATACACTTTTAGGTAAAGGGTTTCATATCTATCGTGTAATCTGGCAAGCAACATCAAAAGAAGATAATGATGAAAAGTTTGTATTCGAAGCCAAATTTACCATACCAGATGAATGTGCAGGATTTTCATATTTTTTGAAAGGCCGTAAACTTCAAAACAATAAGATTGAACAGTGCTCTCATACAGAAACTATGAGAATTAATCGTGAAATTTATTTTGCTGCTGTAAGAAGTCTTAATTCCATTAATTCTCCTGGTGAACAATATGCACAAGATTTATCTATATAGAATTAAACTTCCTAAAGGTATTGGGATAATACATAGAACATTAGAAAATTACGAGCATAATATTTTTTCTTTCAATATACTTACTTTTAATAGTCAAATATTAGAGGTAAATTGTTTTGAGAAAATATTTAATAAAGTTTCTTTTTTATCGCCTGAAGGTGAAAATAAGATTATTGAGTATGAAAGTTATCAAAATATTAATTTTTCAATATTTAAAAAACATGATATTTATTATTTAGCACTCTCAAATCCACCGAGATCTTTACGAAATTTTTTCAATCAGTTATCAAAATTGGCAGGAATGGGGTACACAATTGAGCCTGTTAGTATTAACATTAATGCAGTTTCTGAATATTTTTTCAAAAAATACAATTGTAATATTAAGTTTATTTCAATAGAAAAATTAAGCTTAAATAATAAATCATTTGCTAATTTGGAGATTTTTTCTACAGAAAATGCAATTCAAGATTCAAAATATTTTTTATCCAAGGAAGTTTTTTTAATTAACAAAGTAACTTTGCATATTAAAAACCTTATTAGCTCTATTGAACTTACTATTAATAAAAAGGGTTTTATACAATCAAAAACCAATCCTAACTCTTTAAATAACAGTGAAACTTTTAGCTATATACAAGAAATTCTAAATTTTCAAAGCTAACCCACCCCAACGGTGGGTTTTCTTTTCCCTAAACTTGCTTATAATTCAAACTCCAATAACAATAAACCTATAACTATGAAATACATCACACTTACTACTCTGCTCTTATCTTTGACTTTTACCGGCTGCCAGAAGCAACCAGATGAAGGTGTGGATCCAATTGCCACCGCTACAGCTCTTGAGAACTCAGATAATATTCTTAGCAAATACCTAGAAAAGTTAGATTCAGAGTTCACCACTCAAGATGTGCGGGTAAAGATCTTATGCAGAGACTACCCGCGTGAGTATGAAAAAAACTATATGCCTAACTTGTTGAAGCTATCACCCGGTGAATACTCTGAAGTTGCACTTTTGGCTGATATGGATTTGGTTTTGGATCACTACAAAGAGAAAGATGCTATTCAGTGCTAAAGCTTTCTTACTTCTGAAATATTAAATCTTTATATTGGACTTAAGACCTCTCATGACCAGGTCTGTAATAACTAAGTAAAGCATCACTAACCCGCTATCCGCGGGTTTTCTTTATGTAAGGTAAGTGTAACCTTGTCTTTAAATGTTACATTATAACAATTAATATAAAGATACCTATGATTCATAAATAGAAAGGTAAGTCTCAATGAAATATTTGTTAGGCGCAGCATTGTTAGGATTAGTGATTACTGGCTGTACTTCAAATCCAAAAAACGAAGTAGAGCAAGAAAAAGTTGTGAGCAATACTGCAGCTGAAACTCAGGTAATTAACTTTACTGGTCCAATGGATCTTACAGTCGAATTGAAATCTTCAGATAATTTTGAAACCGCAGAAATGACTGATAATTCTGGCAAGGTTTATCACCTTAAACGAGCTATTTCAGGAAGTGGTATGCGTTTGGCCAATGATGACGGCGTTTCAATTCACTTCAAAGCTGGTGAAGGTATTGTAGAGTTTATGAAAGACAAACCTATCAGTATTACTGAATACAAAAAATAAGATTTACGCTTTAAGAGAACCCACCTTGCGTGGGTTTTCTTTTGTCTATTAAATCTTATTTCACCTGAAGAGTAAAAATATTTTTACTATTTTTACCTAACAGGTATTTACTTTATTTTACCTCACAGGTATATTTTATCTCACAAGCAAAGAAAAGCCTCAGTGTTGTTCGAGCAACCTGAGGCGTGACCCACACTCTATCTGTGAGTAAAGTAATTATGAACACAAAACTAACTCCACACAATAGCTTTAAGGTAACTCTGTTTACTGCTGCCTTAACAGTAAGCGCTTTAGCAGTCGCTTTTCATGCGGACTTAAATGTTGGACAACCTGCTCCAGCGCAAAACATTCAGTCTGAATACGGCATTATTTCACTAAAAATGCATGACCAAAGTCGTGGTGAAGCAATTCTTAATCTGGATGGATTCCGTTTAAATATCTCTTCATTTGAAGTTCAGGCTTATCCAGATAGCTACGGCGTACCTGGTTCAGAGTTTACTGCAGTCGAAGTAACAGAGCTGGGTGAAATCAATGTATTTGATGCCAATGGTAATCCATATAAAGACTTCACTGATCATCAGGATCACCGCGAAATCAATTCAATGATCACTAGCTACATCATGAAGCATCGCCTAGTGGAGGTGCAGTCATGATTTTAAATTCTGCTGATCAAATCTTTGAGGCGCTTTTGAATGGTCAATCAGTCTACTGGTGTGAATGCGGCTCTGATGACTGGTCTCCTCTAAATGATCGAACTCAAATTAATTTTGTAGATCTTTACACTGGTTTCCTGCAATTCAAAGCAGATGAGCTACCTATAGTTCCAATGCCGATTGAGTTCAACTCAACTCATCGCTACTTCTCTGAATACATCAAGACCTTCGAAGGACTTGAAATATATCGAGTGGGTAAAACGCGTGTGAGCTATTTCGCTCTACGCATCAAAAGCTCTGGAACTATTGCTGACTATTTCTGTAATACGCAGATCTACTCCATTCAACCCAATGGCTCATTGAAGAAGATGGATAAATCTCTTACTCCGCAATGGGTTCTGGATGGATTGGAAAATGCGCGTGTTGCTATGCGCAAGAACAAGCGTCATCAAGCTTTAGAAAGTACGGGCTTCTTTGCATCTGAAGACTATAAAAACTTTAAACGTAATAACCGTTCTGCAGGAGTACGTTGAGATGGCGATTAATATTATTCCAGCGAATCAAGCGCTGCTAGTTCAGGCAATTATTGTTTACCTGTATGCAGATCCAGGCTTGGGTAAAACATCTATCGGCTTTACTGGTGATAAAGCTATTTCATTCGACTTTGACAAGGGTTCTCACCGTACTGGCGAACTTCGTCGCGGTGCTGTAGTTCAGGCTCACCAGTGGTCTGATGTTGCAAACCTCACAATGGCCGATCTTGAACCGTACAACACTATTGTAATCGATACCGTTGGGGCAATGCTTGAAAGTATCAAAACACATTTAATGCTGAATGCGACCAACAAACAAAAAGATGGATCGTTAAAGCTTAAAGCCCAGGGCTTGGCCAACAACATCTTTAAGCAGTACGTGAATACGCTGATCGCTTCAGGAAAAGATGTGGTGTTTATTGCCCATGCTTCTGAAGATCAAAGCGGTGACCAGGTAATTTATCGTCCTGATCTGGGTGGTAAAAACCGAAATGAGCTTTACCGCATTGCTGACATCATGGGCTATTTGACCACAGTCGCCACTGGTGAAGGTAAGAATGCCCGGGTAATTAGCTTTAAGCCTTGCCCTACTCATCATGCTAAAAATGCGGGTGGTTTAGGTGGTGATACTGGTGAAGTATGGGTGCCGGATCTAAAGACCAGTCCTACATTTCTGGCCGATCTCATCAAACAGGCTAAGGACCATATCAACACCCTGACGCCTGATCAATTGGCCGCAATCAAGGCTCAAGAAGATTTAGAAAACTGGGTACAAAGCTGTGGTGAGGCCCAGTATGCGAGTGATCTAAATCAGCTCACTCAGTCTCTTGAAGACACTCATCTGTATTACAAGAATATGCGTGCTGAATTAGTCCGTCGTGCCCTAGAAATGAAATGCACATTTGATAAACAGCGCAATGCCTGGGTAGATCCACCAGAGTTCAATGGTATTTCTGATGAGCAGCTGGCCGATCTGCAGGATTTCATCGACACATGTGGTCTTGATGCGAAAACAGTATGTGAACATTTAGGGCTTGATGCTCTCAACCAGATAGAAGCTTCAAAATTTGAAGCCGTAAAAAATGAAATAGAACAAGTAGCGAAGGGAGCAATGACAGCATGAAAATTTTAAATAGCAAAGAAGCCTTTGAAGCAATGATGGCTGGCCGAAATATCATGTGTCGCGCTGCTGGTGAGTTAATGGATTTTGATGACCTGTCTCAGTTCCCTGCCACGATTTTCGCTATGCCAGGCTATGAGTTCTGCATCAAGGTTGAAACCATGGAGCTGGCAGGTATTACTTTTGCTAAGCCTCTAACGCTTGAAGATGTTGTAGAAGATCAGGAAATCTTTATTGTTCATCCTGATCACGTTTCCCGGGTTAAATACAGTAAACAGAATGGGGAATATTTTGCTTGTGTGCGTAATGGTTTTGCTCAAGCAGATAATAAAAATGCAGTGTTACAACTAGAGGCAATGGGTAAGCTGTTTGGTCGAGTCATTTGTTATTCACCAACAATCGATAATACAGGTAAAGCCAAAAAGAAACGCTCAACTAAAGCCAAGGAAGATACCGAGCAGGTTGGCATACCAGCTGGTCCAGGTAATTCCATACCAAATATTGAGAAGCAGCCTGAGCTAGAAGTGATTCAACCTGTTGAGGCTATAGCACAAGAAAACACATTTGGAAGTCAGTCTAATATTCAAATTACCGAGCAAGGTCCGATTGCTATATCAGAAGACGGCTTGATCGATGAACTGATTGAAACCAACCCAGTAAAGCTTGTTGAGAAGTTCACAGCACAAATTGACCAGTTTACCAATGCTGAGGACGTTCTTTCATTCCGTCACGTATTTCTGGCCAATGGACACCTGGATCAAAAAGATCAACAGCACTTGTGCAAGCTTACTGAAGACAAATTACTTGAACTAGATCCTGAGCAATACACACCCAAGGTGGAACCAGTTGTAGATGAAGTTATTGAAGTCATACAGCCAAGCTTGATTGATGAAATAAATCAACAAGCCACCAAAGTTGTTCGGGACAAGATATCTAAAGACGCGATGTCAGGTAGTGGTCAATCAAGCTATCCGATCGACATGCTTTACACCCAAAAGAAAAAGATACTGATCAATCGAATCTATGACATGGATTCAGTTGAAACTCTAGAACGATTAGCACCAGCAATACCTGCAGCTAAATTACTTCCAGCTGATCATCAGGAGCTACTCAGTATTTATGCTCAGCGCAAAGATGCCTTGATCCAAGCTGCTGAAACTGGGGAGGCTTCATGAGTTATTCCTACTCTTCTATGACCCGAGTGCTGCTTGTGCAGTACAAGGGTCGGGTTAGAACTTACCGCAACATCAACCTATTCGGTATTGATGATTGCCTGCAAAATTTTGCGAACACTTGGGGGTACAGATGATCTTCAGAATTAAAAAGAAGCATGAAGCCGGTTTTAAGTTGTGGTTAGAAAAATTGGGCTACATCAAAAAAGAGCTTGCAGATGGTAGTTCTACGTTTTCAGGCAAAGGCACACGCAAGACACTGAGTTATGTGCTTTTAAAGAAAGATTTAACAGGTAATGCTGCATGCCAGATGTTATTCGATGAATATGAAGAACACCTGGATAACCCTGATTATTTAGATGTGAAGGTGGCGTGATGGATATCGAAAAATTAAAAACTGAATTTGAGCAGACTGAATGCTTTAAACGTCTTGAGCATGTTGCGCAATACACCTTCTTTGAATTTGGAGCATACATCAAACGTACTGATGTTCCTGCTGACATTGAAAAGAAGTGTGGAAAATTAATCACAGCACTTCTTTTTAGTTGGTCCGCCTGGAAGGAAGCCAAAACCCAAGCGGTGCCGGAGTGGAAAGATTACACAGTTGAATCGCCTCGCATTGATGGCCCGTACCAGATCTTTATTATGAACCAACAATTGGTCGCAAAATGGGAGTCACCTTGGGGCTTCTCATCTATAGAAGATGGTGACGCACTCAACCAGGAATTAATCACACATTGGTCTGTGTTGGGCAATGATCCAGCAATCGAACCACGGGAGCCAGCCAGTGACTGAAATTCAACAAACAAACATTGCTGTGGCCAACTTCATCATTGACGAGCTGCACAAGGACAAGCCTTTTAATTTGGCTTTGGATGCAGGTGAAACGGGTGCTTTGTACCACATTGCGAGTGAGTCACATCACTTGCACAGTGACTTTGTTCGCAAGCTGGAAGCAACCTTAAGACAGCGCGTGAGCAATGGTACTGGCGTGATTCTTGAGATTAATAGTAATGCTGACCTGTATTACCACATGCTGAGCAGCTACATCGCAAAGCACGATCGGTTTGGAGTGGTGAAGGTTTTGGGAGAAGTGAGCTGATGGGAGCACTTAAGTACACCATTACGGTTGAAGCTGATGTTGAGCCTCAGCTTTATCTTGGACAGAGCATCTTTGGTGGGAAAATTGTTCAACTTAAGATGGAGGATTTGCCCGCTTTGGTTCCAGTGTCGTGGTTGGTTGAAAAATATGGATTAACCAAAACCACAATCATCAAAAAACTTGAAGGCTATAACCAAGGAACTGAAGGTAAGCATCTTTATGAAACCAAGGTGGCCATGATGATCCTATCAAAGCCACAAAGAAATAAACGCGGATCAAAACGGGTCAATTAGACCCGTTCAGCATCTCACTGATTTCGCTTGCTGTGGGATTATAATAAGTATTAATCAAAATACCGGCAGTCTTGTGACCGGTAATTTTCATTAGAATCTCAATTGGCACCTTTCTTAATTTAACCAATCTGGTAATCCCTTCATGTCGGGTATCATGGAAATGCAACTCCTTAATATTTGCTTTTTTCACCCTTTTACTAAACGTATTTTGAAAAGTGCTGCTGCTTATTTCAATTAGCTTGTCAGACCCATTGTCTGGAATTAGTTTTAATAACTCTTTCGCACTATCCATTAACGGCACATCACGCGAGTGGCCATTCTTGGTGTCAGGCAGGTGGATATAGTCTTTATGGATATTCGACCTTTTAATAGATAGTATCTCCCCTTGCCGCATAGTTGTTTCAATGGCGAAAAGAAAAGCCCAAGCGATAAAATGCTGTATCTCGGTTGGGATCTGCCCTCTCTCATAATTATGAGCTTCTAGCACCAAATCAATTTCAGCATTGCTTATGCGTCGATTTCTTGATTTTGGCTGAGATGGTTTGCTAACCATGGAGAACGGATTGCTTTCAATAAGAAAAAGCTCTTTCTGGGCATAAGTGAAGATAGCTGAAAACAAAGATATATCACGAAGTACAGTACCAACATTCACGCTTTTTAATCTTGAGTTGCGCCAGTCAGTCAGAATTTGCGGGGTAATATCGTGCACTGACATTTCCGAGATAACAGGATAGGTATCAAGAAACTGCTTGATTGAGATTCTAATGGTTCGGCTAGATTTCTTATGCCTTCCAATTTCCTCATAGTACTTATGCATTAATGCGGAAAATGGATAGTGTTGTTTGACTTCGCTCTGATTTTTATTTTGCTCAGTTTTCAATTCTAGAATTTTGAGCATGGCCCATTGCTCACATTCCTTTTCAGTATCGCGCGTAGCACTAATGCGCTTACCATTAAACATCAGTTCAATGCGGTATGACTCTCCACGTTTCCTTGCTTTGGGTAGTTTCATTTCTGGCGTAATCTTGGCGTAAATAGTCTTTCATCTTAACTTATTTTTTGTCTAAAACGTCCAATATGTTCAATTGGAATGGATTTAAGAAGAAGTTTTTAAAGTAGATCATGTTATTCATTTTTATTTAATTTGTTGTTTTATATAGTATTATTAAACAACCCCATAGAATATTATTATAATTCAGCTATTTGGGATAGCACTTAACCATGGGGCTTTTTAATGCTTAAATTTTTTGAAATAATATTCATAGATTTTTGAAAAAATTCAGCAACTTAACCAAAGATGCTCAATATAAACTGAATCACCACTGCATTCACAATATCCACAAAGAAAGCACCTGTTAAAGGGATGATCAGGAAAGCTTTATGTGAAGGTCCATAAGTATTGGTAACTGCCTGAATATTGGCAATTGCTGTTGGAGTGGCACCCAGATTGACCCCACATTGTCCCGCGCACAATACTGCAGCATCATAACTTTTACCCATCACCCTAAATGTCACAAAGTATAGATAAAGTGCAAGAACAAAGGCTTGTACAATCAATATAATTACCAATGCTCCAGCCAAATCTGCCAGTAACCATAACTGCAATGACATCAATGCCATAGCTAAAAATAAAGACAATGAGGCATTTCCAAAAACATCAATACACCGGTCAAATATTTCAATTTTGAGTACATGTTCCAGAAAGTTCCGTAAAATCACTCCACACATCAAGGCCCATACAAAAGACGGAAGTTCGAACCACTGTCCTTTAGCCGCTATTGTCATGAAATAGGCAAAACTGATACAGATCGCAAACATGCCTAGCGTTTTTACTGCATCATCTGCTGTGATCAGTCGAGTTTTTTCCGGGTATTCAAAAGGCGCCGTTTCAGATGAAGGTGGGGCTTCATTTCGCCCTGAACTTGGTGCTAATTCTTCTGCCAGCTGATGACGACGAATCAGAAATTTGGCCACTGGCCCACCCATCATACCGCCGATGACTAAACCAAAAGTTGCACTGGCCATACCTAAAACTACAGCACCCTGAATACCATAATCCCTTTCAAAAACCATACCCCATGCACCGGCCGTACCATGACCTCCGGTTAGGGTGACTGAACCTGTAATCAGACCAATCAGGGGATCTAGGCCCAAGACCTTGGCCAGGCTGATTCCGACGACATTCTGCACAAAAACAAAAGCCACGACACAACCTAAAAATAGAAGAAGAGCCTTACCTCCCTCTTTCAGCTTTACCAAACTGGCACTGAGACCTACAGAGGTAAAGAACATCAGCATAAATATTTGCTGAATATTGGCATCAAAATTTACTGTAATATTAAAATTTTTAATTAAAATATAAGTAATTACTGCAGCGACAAGCCCTCCGGCAACAGGCTCAGGAATATTATATTGTTTTAGAATTCTGATTTTGTTTACTACCAAAAATCCGACCATCAAAACAAAAACAGCGATGATAATGGTCAGAAAGGCATCCATTTCATAATTCATATTCAGTCCAGCAATAAATTTATCCTCTAGTATGTAGTTTTCCGCAATTTTACACAGTGAATCAATCAGATAAGTGTTATATATCTTACTGTTTTTGTTAAACCTTTAATGAAATTAAAATATTCCAAAATTTTGAAATATATCAAATTATAAGTTTTCTTAGCTTTAATTTAAAAAAATTCCAACACACATCTTTTTTCAATTAACCAGCGATCGAAGAGATACCTTACCCATATATTCTAAGGTACTTATTTTTTTAGAAATCTATATATTATCTCGATTTATTATAAAAACTCATAATAAAATATAAAATCTAGAATGTGCAATTAGATAAATCCACTAAAACCACCAACCTTCTCTGCCTTTTCCATTTTGATATATTCAACATATAAGAAAAACGGTATAAAATTTATACCCCCCAACATCTATATTAATATTTTATTAATAAGAATTTTATAATTTTGCACAAAAATAGTATTATTAAATTTAAAATCCATCAATAAAAATATAACCAGCATGACTGAACTAGCTTAAGATTATTTATTCAATCAAGCTCATAATTTAAAAAAAACATTTAAATTCAATTTACTAACAGTTAACTCTAATAAAAATCTTAAAACCTTCTAAACAATTATTTTAAAACAAATAAACCCTCATCAATATCATTTTTATTATAATAGAGGGTTATATAAAATAATTTTATCATTCTTTAATTGTGTTTTTAGAGATAAACAACAGGGATTAAAACTATCTATAATATTAAACATTCTTCTATTTAAAAAAAATTTCTATCCATTAAGCGCAAATCAACTCCACCATTATTAATTTATATTTAAAATATATTTTACATAAAAAGTTTAATAAATTTTATTGAGACCACCTTAAAGCCCCTGCTCTTTTTATGGAGAATATGTTACCAGCGCTAGACTTCAATATCAGTTGTGATCATTATGATCAAATAATAATTATTATTATGTGTGGGAGTAAGGCGTGATGGGATTTAAATTAATACCAACATTAGTTTCCGTGGCTATCACATTGATTATCTGGCTTCTTATTCCTATACCACAAGGCGTTACCGCGAACGCCTGGTTGCTGTTCGCCATGTTCATAGGTGTGATTGCTGCCATTATCGGTAAAGCGATGCCGATCGGTGCCATTTCAATTATTGCAATTACTCTCGTTGCAGTTACACGCGTGACATCAGATAACCCCGCTGATGCGATTAAAGATGCGCTAAGTGGCTTTGCTCTTCCACTGATTTGGTTGATTGGTATATCCATCATGATCTCGAAAGGATTACAAAAAACAGGTTTGGGAGCTCGGCTAGGTTATTATTTTATTGCGGTGTGGGGCAAAAGAACGATAGGTATTGGTTATAGTATGGCCCTATCAGAATTAATTCTTGCTCCAGTCACGCCAAGTAATACTGCGCGTGGCGGTGGGATCATTCACCCGATCGTCCGCTCCATTGCTACAAGTTTTGACTCCGATCCGGCAAAAGGTACGGAAGGTAAAATCGGCAAATACTTAGCTTTGGTGAATTATCATTCCAATCCCATTACGTCTGCAATGTTTATCACTGCGACTGCACCAAACCCTTTAATCGTTCAACTTATTGCAGATGCAACCGACATGCAAATTAGTCTGAGTTGGACTACATGGGCATTGGCCATGGTTTTACCCGGGATTGTGGCGCTTGCTGTAATGCCACTTGTACTTTATTTCATGTATCCACCCGAAATTAAAAAGACACCGGATGCTGCGCAGTTTGCCAAAGATCGTTTAAGAGAAATGGGGCCCATCAGCAGAGATGAAATGATAATGCTGTTTGTCTTCGGCGTTTTATTAGTACTCTGGGCAGGGATTCCAGCCATGATTCTGGGTGATATATGGTCATTAGACCCAACTACCACCGCTTTTATTGGATTATCACTTTTGCTTCTCACCGGTGTTCTAACTTGGGAAGATGTTTTGACACATAAGAGCGCCTGGGACACTATTACATGGTTCGCAGCCTTGGTCATGATGGCAACCTTTCTCAATAAGCTGGGACTAATCGCATGGTTTTCCAGCGCCTTACAAGCAAGCATTGAGCAAATGGGATTGAGTTGGGTTCCTGCATCCATGTTTTTATTATTGTCTTATATGTATGCCCATTATATTTTTGCCAGTACAACTGCCCATATTACCGCAATGTTTTCAGCATTTTACATAGCTGGTATTGCAGTAGGTGCTCCCCCAATGTATTTTGCTTTAATGATGGCCGCCGCCTCAAGTATCATGATGACACTTACCCATTACGCAACCGGGACCTCACCTATTATTTACGGTTCAGGTTATACAACGCTCGGTGAGTGGTGGAAAGCCGGTTTTGTCATGAGTGTAATCAATATGCTTATATTTATAGTATTAGGCGGAATTTGGTGGAAAATACTTGGGTATTGGTAAATTCAAAAGATTATGGACTATTTATGAAAATCTGGTGAAAGTCGCAGTCAGGAAACCCAAATACGATATAGTCTTCTGATGTATATAAAATAGCCCCTTAACCTTGGGGCTTTTTAATATCTGAAATTTATAAAAATAACGGTTTAATCAGCTTTCAATGTCATAGACCCAATTACGAGCTTGTTTGTCTGTGATGATTTCACAAACATAGTAGTCATGATTCCATGAATCGGGATGGAAAATTTCCTTTTTGGTGTAGATGACATTTTTGCCTTTTTCGACACAGACAAAGCTGTCACCTTGGTCTTTGACTTGGGTTCCATTGAGGAAACCGCCGATACAGAGGAAGCGGGATTGTTTGGGCATTACTTAAATTAACTTTAGAAAAAAATAAATTATACGGTAATTAAGCGATTTATAAAGTGGGCTCTAAAGACAAAATAATATATTTCAAAGGGTTATACTTTTATAAAGTAATTTTCTATTTGATTAATTAGATTATCTACAAATAAAACATTATGTTGGGCTACATGATCATATGCACCAAAATCATTAATTTTACTTGAAATGAGTTTTTTTACTTCTGTAATATCATCATCTACTATCGTTTTTCCTGCGCTTTTCAATGCATCCTTTAATGCACCACTCCACTTATTTTTATTTTTAGAAAATTTGGTTGTAAATATATCAACATTAAATTTTGTATTAATAATATCTGCATATAATTCAATCTTAAATAGGTCTTCAATTTCTGACTCAACTTTACCTGGAACTATGAGATGTAAATATGAACGCTGATCAATTTCTTTAGACTTTAATAAATTCTGTATAGTATCTTGAGCTGATTGATCATTATCAATAATAACGTAACAAGAACATATCTGATCTTGGTACCATCTTAAATTGTAAGGTAATTTCGATGCACTATTCGTTGAAACAATATTAAGGTCTCCATCTTTAAGCAGTTTTGCAATTTTTATACTTTTTTCTTGTAACAGTTTAATTAATATTATTCGATCTGTTTCTCCCTCTACTAATAATATTTTACTAGAATGCACTAAGTTATCAGATGTTCTAATTCCCAAGCATATTCTTATATCATTTATTTTCTTTACAGCTTTAACTTTATTATTTGAAACTAATAGATTATTTGCCAATTTTTCTCTATCAACAAAAATTGGATTATGAGTTGAAACAACCACTTGACTATCTTCAGCCAACTTTTGAATAGCTTGTTTTAACTCATGCATTGCAGAAGGATGTAAATGGGATTCAGGTTCTTCAATAGCAATAATTGATGCACCATTTATGATTTTATTTCGATCTTTTAATAATCCAATCGCTGTTAAACTTTTTACGCCATCCCCCTTAAATTTAATATCTGTTAAATCGCCATCATCAATTTCAATTAAATAATCTTTTCTTAAATTAGCTCGACGATTATTTTCTAAAATACTTAATTCAACATTATTGATATTTGGCAAAAATTTATGTAAAGATTCTTGAATTGTATGTGCAACCTTATCTAAAACAGGTTTTTGTAACTCTTCTATAACATTTAATGCCTCTTTAAATTTACTTTCACTTTCTAGCTTTCTTAGCTCTTCTTCAATCATCTCATTAATTACACCTATTGCTTCATGCTCAGTTCTAATCGCGGGTATATAAGTAAATTGAATCTTACTAGCTATATATTTTGCTATTTGATTTGATTTTTTAGATAGCGCTGCACTTCCTCTTTTAGGGACTAATACTGTGGATAAATTATTTTCATCAAAACTTATTTCTATACACAAGCTCCCATTAATCTTACTACCAATTTCTTTCCTAAATTCAATTTTTTCTATTTCAGATAGTTCGAAATCTATTTTAAAAGTTGTAACCTTCTTAATTCTAGGTTTCTCTTGAAGTGAAATTGGAAAATCTCTGTCCCATTCATAGGAATTTTTTAATTTAAATATTGTTCTTCTAGTGCTAGGAAGCTGGTAACCATGTAACTTTAAAGTATCCATTGCTAGTCTTAGAGCCATTAAGACTGTGGTTTTACCTTCATTATTTTTTCCAACCAAAACTGAATAATTTCCGAAATTGATTTCACTTCCCTCAGTAATACTTCTAAAATTTTTTACTGTAAATTTTGTTAGTTTCATAAAAAAGCCCCACCTAAGTGGAGCTTTTATAAACTACTTTAAATTAACTATCAACAAATTAAGCTAATTGAGCAGCAGCAATTTTCTTGGTATCGATGTCTTTAGCAGCATCTGTATACTCGCTCATCTTGTCGAAGTTCAAGTATTGGTAGATGTCAGCAGACATGCTGTCGATTTGAGCAGCGTACTGTTGGTATTCTTCTGGAGAAGGTAATTTACCCAATACAGCAGCAACAGATGCAAGCTCAGCAGATGCTAGGTAAACGTTCGCACCTTGACCTAGACGGTTCGGGAAGTTACGAGTAGAAGTCGATACACAAGTCGTGTTCGGTGCTACACGTGCCTGGTTACCCATACATAATGAACAGCCTGGCATTTCTGTACGAGCGCCAGCTTTACCATAAGTATTGTAGAAACCTTCTTCCATTAACTGGTGTTCGTCCATACGAGTTGGAGGAGCCAACCATAGACGAGTAGATAAAGAACCACCAGGTACTTTGTCTAGAAGTTTACCAGCTGCACGGAAGTGACCGATGTTAGTCATACAAGAACCGATGAATACTTCATCAATTTTCACGCCTTGAACGTCAGAAAGAAGTTTTGCATCATCTGGGTCGTTCGGGCAGCAAAGAACTGGTTCAGTAATCGTAGAAAGGTCGATTTCGTACACTTTAGTGTATTCAGCATCAGCATCAGCTTTAAGAAGTGATGGATTTTCCAACCATTTTTCCATGTTCTCAACACGGCGCGCCATAGTACGAGCATCGCCATAGCCTTGTGAAATCATCCACTTCAGCATAGTGATGTTAGAACGTAGGTATTCAGCAACTTTCTCTTCAGAAAGCGTGATCGCACAACCAGCAGCAGAACGTTCAGCAGAAGCATCAGAAAGTTCGAATGCTTGCTCAACAGTCAGGTCAGTTTCCATTTCTGTCAGGTCGATCTCAAGGATACGGCCAGAGAAGATGTTTTTCTTACCTTTCTTCTCAACAGTCAGGTCACCTTCTTGGATCGCTACGTAAGGAATTGCATGTACCAGGTCACGTAGTGTGATACCAGGTTGCATTTTACCTTTGAACTTCACAAGAACAGACTCTGGCATGTCAAGTGGCATAACACCAGTTGCAGCAGCGAATGCTACCAGACCAGAACCCGCAGGGAATGAAATACCGATTGGGAAACGAGTATGTGAGTCACCACCAGTACCAACTGTATCTGGAAGAAGCATACGGTTTAACCAAGAGTGGATAATACCGTCACCTGGACGTAGAGAAACACCACCACGGTTCATGATGAAATCAGGAAGCGTGTGTTGCATTTGAACGTCAACTGGTTTTGGATACGCAGCTGTGTGACAGAAAGATTGCATTACCAGGTCAGCAGAGAAGCCTAGGCAAGCCAAATCTTTAAGTTCGTCACGCGTCATCGGACCTGTTGTATCTTGAGAACCAACAGTTGTCATACGTGGTTCACAGTAAGTACCTGGAACAACACCTTGACCTTCTGGAAGACCACAAGCACGACCAACCATCTTCTGAGCAAGGGTGAAGCCTTTGCCAGTTGCAGCAGGTTGTACAGGCGTACGGAACAGTGTAGAAACAGGAAGACCTAACTCTTCACGCGCTTTAGTAGTCAAACCACGACCAATGATCAGGTTAATACGACCACCGGCACGAACTTCGTCTAGAAGTACTGGAGTTTTAAGATCTGCTTCAGCAATTTGCGCGCCGTCTTTGAACGCAGTTACTTTAGCAGCAGCTTTGTCGATCTTAAGGGTGATCTCGTCGCCCATGTTCATGTTTGCTACGTCGATTTCAACTGGTAACGCACCAGCGTCTTCCATTGTGTTGAAGAAAATCGGAGCAATTTTAGAACCCAGGCAGTAACCGCCTTCTTTTTTGTTCGGAATATGCGGGATTTCGTCACCGAAGAACCAAAGTACAGAGTTAGTAGCAGACTTACGAGAAGAACCTGTACCAACAACGTCACCTACGTAAGCAACTTTGTTGCCTTTCGCGATCAGTTCTTTGATCTGGTTTAATGGACCAACTTCACCCGGAACTTCTGGGTTGATACCATCACGTTCGTTTTTCAGCATTGCATTTGCGTGCAATGGAATGTCTGGACGGCTCCAAGCGTCTTGAGCTGGAGACAGGTCATCAGTGTTGGTTTCGCCAGTGACTTTGAAAACTGTCAGTTTGATTTCTTCAGGAACATCTGGACGGTTTGTGAACCATTCAGCATCTGCCCATGATTGAAGAACTGCTTTCGCATTTTCATTGCCTGCACGTGCTTTGTCAGCAACGTCGTGGAACGCGTCAAATACAAGAAGCGTTTTTTTCAATGCTTCAGCTGCAAGTTCAGCAAGCTCGGCATTGTCTAAAAGTTCAACTAAAGGCGCTACGTTATAACCACCAAGCATAGTGCCCAGTAAGTAAACCGCACGTTCTTTAGAAACAAGTGGAGAGGTTGCTTCGCCTTTTGCCAATGCAGCTAAGAACGCAGCTTTTACATATGCAGCTTGGTCAACACCTGCTGGTACACGGTTTTCAAGCAAATCTACCAAGTATGCTTCTTCACCAGCTGGCGGATTTTTTAGTAGTTCAACTAATGCAGCAGTTTGGGCATCGTCAAGTGGCTTCGGTGGGACTCCGAGTGCGGCACGTTCTTCAACGTGTTGGCGGTAAGCTTCTAGCACAGTGTTATTCCTCTTTTTTAAAAAATTACTTATGAATTCCTGCTTATTTCAAGCTTCACAAATAATATGGACTCCGAAATTTTACTAAATTTCCAGTTAAAAGTTAATGCAACTCAAGTGTTTCTTTGTGATGCTCGTTATTTTATAACTAAATGATGCCCTTAATGATTATTCCATAATCAGTTCCAGCTTACACCACATGAAACGAGCGCATGAATTGACTCTTTTAACGGAATTTAATGTATAAAAAAGGCAACCATGATGTTGCCTGATTTGAAGTGAAAAAGATACTCCACCTTAGTGTACAGTGGTTGAGTTTAAATACTGCTGATATGAGTTGCGGCAGCCTTGGAATTTCACCACACATTCATCTTCACAGGTTGTACTGTGATTATTGCTGGCAAAGGAAATATCTATCTGATAAAGCTTTTTATCCTGTTCTAGCATCTTCTTTAAAATGACTTTATCACCGATGCTGAGTACATAGCGGCTTCCGCCAATAATGACCACACCTTCTTCATCTTCCAAAAGCAAATCCGAATGATGCAAATATCTTACGACTTCCATATAGTGCTACTCCTCGGTTAATTGGAGTTAAGTTCATTATTCAGTATTAAGATAAGCTTTTCTATATTTGAGATTTAGAAATTGTCACAAAGTGTGCATTTGCTTAGGCTATTTTTATTCAGTCGTATTTTAAATGTTGATGGTTAAATATTTTGTAGTTGTAATATTTACCGAGTGATTTTAGTTATTCATAAAAAACCGTTCCTTAGAACGGTTTGTAATCTGGTAATTCATCATGCGGAGTCGCAATACACTTTGCAGTAAATTCAGCGCGAACTTTTTCACGAGCTGCTTTTACATCTGTCTTGATCTCAGCTTCTGGAAGCGCATAAACTTCATCAATAATATCCAGTATAAAACCTTTAGTGATTTCATCGTCGATCTTGTTGGCATGCTCAATTGCTTTTTCTTTCTCAATTGCATTCTGACGATCCAGCATAATGGTACGCGCTGCATTACCGACACTTCGACAATAACCTTGCCACTGCTCTTCAGGGGTTAAGGGTTTCTTCTCGGCACAACCAGCCAGAGCCAGCATAAACGATAAAGCCAATAACTTTTTCATGAATTTCTCCTTCCGAGGGGCAATATAAAAGATCGGAGAAGATTTGTCATTTCAAAATGCCGGTCATGCTAAATTTTAAAAAACTCCTCAATGGATTTCTTCAATCTGCATGATTACCCGCATGAGGCCTGAATAATCTTTTTACTTACAGGATCCACCGTTACAGTCACCCGTTCTTCACGATAATCCATGGTTACTGCTTGTCCCGGCTCGACCATACGTACAATTTGTGCTTTGGTTTTTTGCTTGATTTGTTCTTCATTCAGATTAAATTGACCGACCAAAGCCGCTGCCTGATCAGCAATACATTTAGGTTGATTCAAGTGCAGCAACTCCCACTCCTCGACAACCTGACCATTCTTTAAATGACAATATCCAACCTGACCCTTACTTTCAGTGCGGATTTCAATCTTGCCACCCTGCTTAACACAATACTCACTTGCGGGATTTGCCATCCCTATCTTAGGAGTTTGCGTTTCTGATGATGGCATGGTGGTACATGCGCTTAAAGCGATAGCTAATATACTCAACAGTATTGTTTTTTTCATGAGAGCTTATTCTTTCTTAATCATTCTTTGTCAATCTAGCATATTTTTTAATCACCATCAGGCCCAAGTCTGTATAGATTTTTAGCCCTTATAATTATTAAAAACTGAAAATAAAACAGCAATAAATTAAGCTCTATAACGCTTTGAAATCTCGAGTAAAAGAATACATATCAAATAAAAGAAGAGCTTTAAAATAAAAATACAATCAATTAACATTTCATGTAGATATTTATACATTCCAACAGAATTACATTGTAATTACATAACTCCTATCTATTCTTACTTTTAAATTTGTGATCTAAGCGGGATTGATTTAATATTTGATTGAATCTTAAACTTTCTATTGGCATGACAGACGATCCTCAACTCTCCCTTAAGGAATATCTTGCTACGGTGCAGGAAGTGGTCAAACAGACTTTCGATACGCCGGTATGGGTCAAAGCCGAGATTCGAAATTTAAGCATTAAAGCCGGCCATTATTATCTTGAGCTGGCAGAAAAAGAAGCGGATAGCGATCAGGTCATTGCCAGTTGCCGTGCAACCATCTGGAAATTTAGTGCCCAGAAAATGGTCTCGCAGTTTGAACGTGAAAGCGGGATTGAACTGAGTCGAGACCTAAAAGTGCTGATTAAGGTCAAAGCCAATTTCGATCCACAGTATGGATTTTCATTAAATATCGTCGAAATTGACTCAAGCTACACGTTGGGAGATATTGCCCGGCGCTACCAGCAGATTGTCGAGCGATTGACGGCTGAAGGACTCATTCAGCGTAATAAAAATTTGCCCAGTCCCTTTGATCTAAACCGGGTTTTAGTAATTTCTCCCGAAAATGCAGCAGGACTTGGAGATTTTAGAAAAGATGCCGATGCATTACAGCGAGCACAAGTGTGTGAGTTTATTTATCACAGTGCGACTTTTCAGGGAAATACGGCCCCTCAAAATATTATGCAAAGTCTGGCACAAGCACTTAAACAATGGGTGCAGACCTATGAGACTGCACCGGATCTGATCGTCATTATACGGGGCGGCGGTGCAGTCAATGATCTGGCTTATTTGAACGATTATGATCTGGCTGCCCTGCTCTGCAAACGCTCGGTACCCATTTGGGTCGGCATTGGCCATGAGAAAGACCGTACTATTCTGGATGAAATTGCGCATCGTTCCTTTGATACTCCAAGTAAAGTCATTGCAGGCATCCGCAATCATATAGTTGAACTGACTCAGGAGGTGGCGAACTGTCTACAGCGGATTCAGCGTTTATCTCAACAACAGATTCAGGCTTACCAGAACCAGAATGATCATTTTTTTAAACTGATTCAAACTCTGGCCAATAACCAGATTCTCGATGCCCTGCAACGTCTGCAACAAATCAAGTCTAATACTGCCAGTCTAGCCCAGCAGCATACCCAACTCATGAATCAGCAGCTTGATGCCCTGATGCGAGAAACGCTGCTACAAAACCCTCAACACGTTTTATCCAAAGGTTATGCCATCGTTCGCCAGCAAGATCATGTGATGAGTTCAATTACTCAAATTGATAATCAGCAGCCTGTTCAGATTGAATTACACGATGGCCTATTTTCAGCACAGCTCATACAGGTACTTCCTCATGAATCATGATACTTTAAGCTTTGAAGAAGGTTATAACATCTTGAAAAAAAATGCGGAACTGCTGGAATCCCAGCAAGAACCAGATATCGACAACTTGATGAGAATCGTGGAAGAATCCATGACTGCATATAAGGCCTGTAAAGCACGCGTTGAAGCGGTGCAAACCGCTCTCAATGAGACCTTTAAAGAGTAAATCTTTTTTCACTCAAAAGATAACTTCGGCTATTTATTGTTTTATTTGATCTGATTTAGAAGATCTCGTAATGGAGAGCTTTTTATGAAGATGAAAAATAAGATTAGTGATCATTTTTTTAGGTATTTTTTACTCAATAGCTTGACTCATTAAATGAAAAATACTGCAGCTCATATTTCTTCTACCATACAATAAAAAGCCCAATATTAAATTGGGCTTTTTATTACTCTTCTATTTCAATCGGGTCGCCATCTTCAGGTCGAATATGACGTGTCCCGTCATCTGCAGGATCAACACTTGAACCGTCTTTGGTAATAGCGTTGTACATTTCATCCTCTTTCTGATCATCGATAAACTCTTCATCTTCAAAATCTTGAGGCACATTATCATCGTCAAAGTTCAACGGCTTTTCTTCATCTATCATGGCGGTCCCTCATTTATTTAACCAAGAAAATATCATGCTCAAATATTTACGGGATTCATTCAATAGTTAACGATGATCATTTGTGTAACTGAATAAACAAAATAGAGGTTTGAATTTTGGTCTTCTCTGTTCAAAAAATCCTCCTTAGAAAGGAAGGCAACAACTGGAAGAAACTACAGCTATAGAATATAGAGTTCTTTAATATAAGATTACATCAGTTTTTCAATTAAAAAACCTCTTTAACCTTTTGAATAAGCAGGCTAATACTGTAGTCAATATCTCTATATTATGTACATTTTCTTATTTTTCATAAAACATATATAGCATTTCAAATTTATAAATAGAATATAAAGAGTATTAATAATCTTCACCTTTATATTCATTTTAAATTACATTTCATTGAATGAAATGTACATCTAAAAAAAGCCTATCTAGCGATAGGCTTTCCCCTTCCTCAATTTTGCGCTGATTCAGGTATGTTGTTAAAATGAACAACATGCAGAGCATAGGCAATTTCTAAATAAAAATATATAATCATCCATAAGCATATAAAAAAACTATAGTTGCATAATTAATAGCTATAGTTGTTGAATTAATTAAAGATTTTAACCATCAATATACTTCAAAATTTACTTAATTGACGATACATATATGTCATAAATAATCTTTTATCCTGATAATCAGGAATTTCAAACACCCAAAAAATATAATTCTTAGATCTTAACTTAAACTTGATATTTACTGTCTTTATCTGAATAGTTGCCTCATCGTTGCGCATCTCGACGAATAATTCTAAAATCAAGGCAAAGAATCTAAGTTTATCAATTGCCTTATAACGTGATGTTTTGTGTAGTCTTAAAGCCTCAGAATATATAAGTTCACACCATTCATCTTCATCGCCCATTTTTTCTCATTTAATTATTTAAAATAGCCAATGTAATAGCTTTATAGCACGCTGAGTATAATAAAACTGCTTTTAATATGAATATTAAAGTTATAAGCTTTTAGAAAATAAAAAAGCTCACTATTTTATGAGCCTTTTTATAAAAAAATCAGGAATGTGAAGCTGCAAATTCTTGCAAGACAAACCGTTTTACACTTTCATCAAAGTCAGGCTTTGAAAGAGCGAGCTTGCCATTTTTCATAGTTTTATAACAATAACTTGCTGCAACTCCCATACCTACCAAAGTTAACAACTTCATTGTTTACCTCATCACCGGGAAGATTTAAATATAAAGTTATCATTCAAGTTTGTAGCTTTCCAATCCAGTTTTGATTATTTTCTGTACTACATGTTACTGAATGTATGAATAATAACTAGAATCCAGCCTATGATGAGTCAGTGTGAAAACTTAACAGTTAATCTGCGCATCAATCCAGTTAATGAAATTTTCTTTATCAGTGAATTTTGGCATAGATCCTAAATTTATGATTTCTTTAGCACCAAATTTTCCTGCTACAACATGAGGTGTTTGAACCCTAAAATCCAGAGGATCACTTTCATGTAGAGTTTTAAAATACTCTATTGATTTATCAAATTCGCTTTGATTTTTAAAATTTGGACGCTCTATTAAAAATTCATAAACTTGTTCTAGAGCTGGCAAATAGTTATTTCTAGGCATTCTTTTTTCTCTAAAATAATGAGTTATGATGAATCCCTATATTGAATGAGTAAGGATTGGAATATTCCACTATTTCTTAGGGTTTATGTAAATTAGATAATTACAAGCTTAAATCAAAACTATCAGATAAAGCCATAAAAAATGAGCATATACATACACTCATTTTTTGACGTACTAAGATGTCGTGTATTACTTAAAAAATTTATTAGGAATAAATTCACCAAAATGGCGGCTACTCTAACTTTTAGCTCAAGATTGGAGTCTAATTCACGCTATGAAGGTCCAGCTCTTCATTGGTCGCCAATACAACAGAAGCTAAAATTGGTATACCCAAAATGAAAGGCACAGCAAAAATCCATAGCACGATGGTTACATCTGGGCTAAAGAAGAATTTAATAACTAATGCCGCCAAAATAAGTATAGAAAATAGTATCGCAGAAAAACGGATGATAAATTTAGTCGACATACAAAGATGCTCTTATACAAAAAAAATTGTATTTCCAATATACACCTAATTTTATTATGGGTTTATTGATTTTTAGGCAGTTATTCTATCTTTTAATTAATTTTTTATATTTTATTGGGGTCATAACATAAGAAGTATTTAACTTTCTTAGGAGATAAAATCGCCAGGATTTAGTCATGTTGGATGAATTATTTATTTCTATTGAGCTTAATTTTAGACATTCATTGTTTCCACTGATTGATACTTAAACTGGATGATTTTATGATAAATAAAAATTTTCTACATAAAAAGCCCTCAGTTGAGGGCTTTTTTACTGCGCTTAGAAGCGCCAGTTATAGAACAAGTCTATTGCACGCTCTAAGGACTGACTAGCTTCTAAGTAAAGACGCTGATTTACCTGATAACGTAAAGTCAGTTTATTTACTGGTGTAAATACCCCAACTCCATAACGAAGATAGAGATCTGGCGTAATGTAACCAGTCACAGAAACCTGCGTATCATCTCCTGTTCCCTGTGCATCCAAGGCTAAGCCACTCAAGCCAAAACTACGCCCAATCTGGTTAGTCAGTGCACGGGTACCACCCAAGCCCAGACTGATACCTGCGGCAGCGATCGTATTATTTACATCAGACCTGAATCCTTCAGTCTGGTTTAAACCAGATGCACCTTCATTGATACGACCGGTAATCAAGGCATTTAAGGCTTCCTGCTCTGACAAGCCCGCATCATTATAAATCTGAATGCTTGGACTCGATGCAGTACCCGTTACGCGCACCCCAACCGTACTACCCTGAACCATTTTATTGGCATCAATGTCTAGCGTCGGATTGGTGAGTTCACCATTAAAACGCGCGATGGCACGATTCAAATCCAGACTCTGACCATAGGCTTCGATTTTCACCCGTTGTGATACCCCGATTGCACCATTGGCGCGCATTGCGGTTTCCAGACCACGCTGTGACAGGTTCACTCGGCCTAATAGCGGGATACGACTATCAAAGCCCTGGAAGATCACCTGATTACCCAAAGAAACAGCCACATCCGCCCGGATATCCCATGGACGTGCCGCTCTCAAAATCGCCAGTTGATCCTCACCTTCACGCACGACACGTACATCTGGGGATAAGCCGACTACCGGTTCCGAAGCTTCAGGCATTGAAATCAGTGCACGCGGTACATCTACCGTGCCACTTAAACTCAGTTTTTTATTAAATGGATACATGTCCAAGGTCAGATCAGGCGTCACCATGGCCGTAATTAATGGTGCCTGACGAATCAGCAGATTTTCACCTTGCAGTTTTAACTGTACCCTTGGATCACCTTTCCAGTCGACTGAACCGGTTAATTTACCGACACCCTGACCACTGTTAAATGCCCCATTAATGCTGGCAGAGTTCTGACGTATGGATGAATATAGTTGTACATTGGTCAGATTCACCGGCAAAGAAATCATACTGATCGAGGCATCTTTGACCCGAAGCTCACCTTCCAGCAAAGGATCCGTTAAAGTGCCACCAATCTTTCCGGCATAGGATAAAGTCCCGTCCAGATTACGAATGTCCTCAATAAATGGTTTAAAGACCTTGAGCTGTACCTGGTTAAAGGCAATTTCGCCACGCATCGGTTTGCTGTCCCGATATGGGTCAATAATCACATTGGCATAACCTGCACCTATATCTGGAGTTTTTACATCCAGGCGAAGCTGCAAGCCTTGTGCCACACTTTTTGCTACCAAGCCAACTTCATCGTATTTTAGCGTAGAACCTAAATATTCCGGGTCTTCAGAAGATAAACCTACAACGCCATTTCGGGTGACCAGACGTGCATCAATTTTTGGTTTAGCCCCTTGTGCCCAAGCTGCCTTGGCATAACCATTGACTTTACCTGTCAACGCCAATCCATCAGGCAGGAATGCGCTGAAATCTTCCAGATCAAGGTTTTGGGTAATAAAAGAGACACTACCTCCAGTTTTATTGACCCGGATCGGCTGATCAAAACACAACTGGCTTTGTTGACTCATCCAGCAATGAGCACCGATAAACAGACTAGACTGGGCAGTATTATAAATCACTGCCGCATTTTGACGCTGCACCAAATGGGCGCGCAAAGAGTCGAAGTCACCTTTTTGAATCTGACCCAGCCAGTTATTTTGTGCATTAAAGCCACCAGCCAGCTGAACAAAGAATTTTGACAGTTTATTTTCTGCCTGAACTTTAAGTATATGCGCAGAACGTGTGCCGGCGAGTGATACTTCGCCTCGAACAATTTCCCGTGAGCCATTACGCAAGCGATCCATTGTTGCAGTTAATAAGGTTGGTGTAGTCTGCGATGTTGGCAACTGTCCACGAATACGGACTTTCTGTACGCTGAACAGGTTTTTAAAAGCAAAATTGTCGATTGAAAGATTTGCCGAAGCCTGCAAACGCGGTTGCGCCTGCATATTGATATAGCCCTGCGCACGACCTCTTAAGCCCGGATATAACTCATACAATGCCGGCGCATTCACCTTCAGTTGCAGGTTTTGTGCATTTCCAGTCGCCTGAATCTGGTTGCTGGCATAAGACAGGAACAGGTTATTGGCTTCAAATTGCTCTGGAACAAAACCGCGCTGATTTGAGTTAATAATGACCGATAAATTACCTGTACCACGTACCGGCTTATTATTCAGCATACCGGCCAGATTCAAACGTTGAATCTGAATGCGTTTTAAGGCATCTGACCAGACACCACGAGTTTGTACATTGCCAGATAATTCGCCCTTCAATTGAGCATTAAAGTATTGTGGTTTAAAGCGGATGAGTGAAGCATTAATATCCCAACCGATACCATTCTTCAAATTGACCAGACCGCTCGCGTTAATCTTGCCAGCCACACCATCATGACGGAATTCATTGACTTTCAGTAGCTCGGGTGTACCTGAAACCCGAAGTTTCAGCATGCCCTGACTGGCTTTAAGCTGACTAGCATTTAAAGCGCCATCATAATTGACTGCATAGCCTTTAAATCCACCGCCAGCTTTTTCATTATGGAATAACAGGGCAATAGTACTGTTACCAGTCAGACGCACAGTTTCATTCTGCTCTGCCAAGCGTCCGGTCAGGTTGACATTATTCAGTTTAATAATCTGCTGATTCGGTTGTGCATAGCCATTGGCCTTGATCTGGCCATTCAAACGGTCTACCGGTGAAGCTGCTGCAATACTTTGGGTATTTAAATTTTTGGCATTTAATACCGCTGTCCACTTCAACTGACGTTTTTCTTGTGGCAGTTCAATCCGTGCATTACCGCTTAAGCTACCTGCCTGTGCATTGGCATTATAATTAAAACTTGGGACATTCAGGATATTATTTTTCAGATTGAGCTTGGCCTGATACATGCCTGCAGGCAAAAGACCTTGTTCATGCTGCTCGACTTTGGTCGCCACATGAATATTCTGCTGACCTTCAACCAGTGCCAATTTGACATCACCAGACTGACTGCTGAGCCAGCCCACATAAGGTACGGCGCGATCAATATTTTTCCAGGCAACATCCAGTAGCATCGGTTGTACTTTATCATCTTTGATCGGGTTTTGATCCAGCTTCAGATTCCAAGTTTCATAGCGGTCGAAATCAACCAGTCCGGTAAGGTGCAGGCCATTTTCCAGGTTACCTGCGGAAGCAATCTTTCCATCCAGACTTGGCGGCAAGAAATCTTGAACCACTTGCGGAATACGTTCATGTTTAGGATCAATCCCATTCAGGCGTCCGGCTAAATCCCAACTGACCCGATCTTTCCAGCCCACTGTTCCAGCAAGGCTAACTGCACCTTTCATTAACTGACCATTTAGGTCAGTAATATTCAGCTGATTGACCAGATCGGTAAACATCACCGCATTATATTGACCTTGCGGAATATTTTCCCCAATCAGGTCAGTATCAACATTCAGATCCAGACGTTTGATATCACCATTAAACTTGGCAACCCCGTCTTTGCTAAACAGTTTCTGCTCAGTCAGAATAGGCCAGTGATAATCCTTGAACTGTAACTCGCCGCGCATCGGTACCTGTGGACGCATTGGATGTACGATAACCCAACCCGTCAACAAATCAGGCGTATTGGTCGCTACTCCTGCCTGAATAGTATCTAGCGTTCCACGCACCCGAACCTGAATGTCATGAATATTCAGGCTTTCTCTTAAAGAAGGCAGATTGAGGATACCCGTGGCATCCAGAGGATATTTGCCTTCGAACTGCATTTTACCCGTGGCTTCACGTAGCGAAAGATAGCCCATATCCATCCGGGAATCTTCAAAATTTAATTCGGTGCCGGACCAGAGTGCATCATTTAATTCAATATTGTAAAAATCCACGGCATTGGTCTGGGTGTTAATGACCAGATGATCCAGCAACAGATGATCGACACGCAGTATAAAAGGCAAGCGGATAGCATTAAACTTGAATGGTTCGCCTGTAGACGGATTTTTATTAATAATTTGCAGATTGCGAACATCCGCCTCTGTAAGATGAATTTCTTTTTTGACAATTGCCCGCCAGCCCAGTTTGACATCAGCACGATCAATTTTGACATCCACCGGTTTTAAAGTGACGAGCACATTTTTAAGGATAATCCCACGCCATAAATTACCGCCTTCATATTCATAATGAATAATTTGCTGGCGTTGCAGCACCTGATCCAGCAGAAATTTACTGCCCTGATTGGTCGAAAACAAGAGAGCCAGCACAGACAGCAGAAAAATCAGGGAGAAAAGTACTGACAATAAGATACTTCTAAATATACGCCGCTTTTTCGGCACAACGCTATTTTGTGGTTCTTGTTCTGGCTGTGGTTGGTTCTCGACCATGATCTACCCAAATAACTATTTTTTAAAATTGAAGTTTTATAACTGTGATCCAATAAAGAAATGTAACCGAATCGGGTGATTGTCATCAGACAGCCCCGTCGCAATATCTACACGTATTGGCCCAATCGGTGAAGCCCAACGTAAGCCTACCCCCGCACCATATTCGGTCGGATTACTGAATTCCTTATTATAGGCATTTCCGGCATCTGCAAAGACCGCAGCACGCCAGCCTTCCTTAAACTGATAATTATATTCTAATGAAGCCACACCCAAGGCCTGACCACCCACTTTAAAACCGTCAATTTCCGGAGAAAGGCTCTTGTAGTCAAAACCGCGAATACTCTGGTCACCCCCGGTAAAATATCTCAGGTTATATGGCACTTTGGCAAAATCATCGGTAAAGATATACCCCAAATCCATCCGCCCAACAAACTGATAATCTGCATTTTCACCCAATGAATAGATAAAACGCCAGCCTGCATTCACAATGGCCATATCCGCATCGGATAATAAAGCCTCGCTACCCAGCTCAATCTTATAGGTTTGCTTGAAGCCCTTGGTCGGATTGACCCGACGATCGCTATCGGTACGTGAAACTTCATAACCAACGAGCAACGATTGCTGTTCATCTTCGGTATTAAAGCGAAATGCTTCTGGAATCTGGTTAAAATCGACAGAACCATCCTGTGTTAAGCGATCCAGACGATAACGGGCTCCAAAAGTACGCTGCCAGTTACCCAGTGGATTTTTAATAATCCGGTCTGCACCTAACACTGCTGATTCAATCATCAGTCCTTGGCCCTGTGCGACGCTATCACGTTCTTCACGTTCGTAGCCCCCCACAATACTGACATAATCATTCAGCGGATGGTTATAAGGAATATTATAACGTCCATCAATCGACTGGCGGATGCCTGACAACTCGATATTGGCATCAAAAGAGTGGCCACGCTTATTTACAATAGCGCGCCTGTATTGACCACGCAGACGGATATCGGTATCTGTTCCATAACCCAGACCCAGCTCTGCACTGTTTACCCGGTCTGCATTTAAAGTCACGATGACCGGGATTTTCTTCTCTTCCCGTGCCTGTTCCTTTAAACGATCCTGTTCATTTTCTTTGGTCTGCTGCTCAACCCGTAAGGTTCTTAAGTTTGGATTTTCCTGATCACGGCTACCGGCAAACTGATCTTCATCCACGACATTCTGGGTCACCTCCTGAGAAGAGGCTGGCGAGCGGGCAGGTTTTTTCTCTACAGACTGATCTTCAGAAAGTTTTTGTTCTTCAATCAGCTGCTGAATATCCGGTGCCAATTCCAGTTCCTTTTCAATCGGATCAGGGCGAACCGCATCGACCATGGTATAGTTAAAGTAGCGTGAATTGGTCAGATTGTTGGCCAGGCTATTGACTCGCCAGAAGGTATAATCCGCCCCATCTTTCCAGGTAACCAGACTTTCGAGTACATCGCGGTCGAGTGGGAGTTCCTTTTCAGGATCACTCATTCTGAACTCGACATTCCCCAGCTTATAACGATCACCAGTCTCAAAACGAAGATTCACATCTGCCGTATTCTGTGGCAATGCAATCCTGACATCATGCATACGCCAGTATGAATCAAAATAACCATTATTATTGGCTGCAGTAACAATCCGGTTCTTGGTCTTTTCATAATCACCATGATTAAAAATATCGCCATCTTGCTGTTCAGGCAAAATACTGATGACCTGAAATTGTGGCTGCTCTGCGCCAGCGCCAGTAAATTCCAGGTCATAACTGGTAATAATCACAGGTTCATTCGGTGTGACAAAAACACGAAGCCTGCTGTCTGATACTTTTTCAAACCTGAACTGGGCATCGTAATAACCCACCGCCTGAGCTGCCTGCCGTGACAGTGTCCGCAATTGAGGTAAAGCTGAATTAAAATCGCCAAAAGACTCCTGGGTAAAACTGGAGAGCTTGGCTTTGACATTATTTCTTAAATTCAGATAACCTTGGGATTCACTCTTGCGATTCAGTGTGCCGTTGCTTTGCGCCACACCTTCCTCATTCACAATGACGACGTCTGCATTAATCCGAGGAACTCTTGCCGTCATAATCTGGCGTGGCGGGCGGATCTTATAAAACAGTCTTTTAAAAATATTTGGCCGCTTGTCATTTTCAGGTGAAAGCGAGTCTGGTATTTCTGCTAAGGTCATGCCTGCTTCGTTGTTTTGCACCATAATCTGGCTGTCTGCCTGAATGGACTGCATCAACTGATCCACATTGACCGGCGCCTGATTGATTTCCAGCAGTTCTTGCTGGCTGATATCTGCGACTACAGTTTCGGTGGTCTGGCTATTGCGATAATTTTGCGCTTCCTGTTTGGCTTGTTCAGCCACACGATAAATTTCATTGGCCATGTTTTGGTCAATAGTCTGAACTGGCAATTCTTCCAGATCATCAAATTCGATTGGAGTAAATTCATCTAGACCCGATCCTGCATTTTGCTGTTGTTCCAGCATCAGCATACTGTCAACTGGCACTTCCTGTTCTAAAGCTTCTTCAACTTTTTCTTCTGCTTCTGTTTCAGACGTAACTAAGCCCTGACGAATCGCCTCTTTGGACAGCTCATCTACCATTTCTGCCTGGGAAATAGCCACGGGCGTTTCGGGCTGTTCGGTTTGTGCCATGCTCTGATGGGATAACATCATAAAAAAGATGCTCATACACAGCTGCATACCACTGTGCGGTGGTATATGAGGCCCCATACTGCGATTTAGCATCGTTTTTTTAAAATTTTTCTTTGCAGGCATAGCAAACTCTAAACGAATACATTCTTTAATTGATTATTTGACCGAAAAATATAAGCTAAGGAGCTTAATTAATTGGTTTTTACCTTTACATAGCTGAAAGTATCTTACATGATTTTTCTCAATGTTTACGCATAACTGACATTTCTTAATAAAACTTAATGTAGCACGGCCTATATGAACAAAAATGAACATTTGTTAGCTTCTCGGCGCTTTCTTCCGATGTTTCTGACTCAGTTTTTCGGTGCATTAAATGATAATGTATTTAAGCAAGCGTTACTGCTGGTCATCACTTATGGCTGGATTCAACAGCAATCAGCCAGCATCAGCACCTTGAATAATCTGGCGGCTTTACTATTTATTCTCCCTTATTTTATTTTTTCGGCCACTGCCGGTCAGATTGCCGACAAATACGAACGTTCACAGCTGATTCGCTATCTCAAGCTTCTGGAAATTGTCATCATGCTGCTGGGAACTATCGGTTTCCTGCTGGGCAATTTATGGATTCTGTTATTTGCCCTGTTCCTGATGGGAACCCAGTCCACTTTCTTTGGCCCGATCAAATATGCCATTTTACCTGAAGTCCTGAAACCGGATGAACTGATGTCCGGCAATGCCCTGTTCCAGTCTGGAACTTCTCTGGCAATCCTGTTCGGTATGATTCTGGGCGGCGCAGTTATTGCAGCTTCGGCTGGCAACCTGATTTGGATCAGTTTAACCATCATCAGCATCGCACTGATAGGTTATATATCAAGCCGTTATATTCTGAAGCAAAACATTTCCGCACCGGAGTTGCAAATAGACTGGAACTTTTTTCGTACCAGCTTGCAGACTTTGAAATATGCCAAAAGCTTACCATTGGTTTTTACCATTTTACTGGGCAATTCATGGTACTGGTTTTATGGTGCAACCTATCTGACCCAGATTCCTCAGCTGACGTTACAGAATCTGCATGCATCTGAAAATGTCGCCAGTCTGCTCTTAACCTTTTTCTCTGTCGGGATTGGGTTAGGCTCATACTTATGCCGTAAAATTGGTGGCAGTCAGGTCAATATCAAGATGGTGCCTTTTGGGGCAATCGGTCTAGTAGTGTTTGCCTTATATCTGGCCTCGAGTCTGGCCTTTGTTCCAGAACGTGCAGGTGCATTAATTGGTCTGGCAGAAGTGTTCCAGCAAGGCTGGAGTTATTATCATGTGATGCTAGCCATTACCTTGCTCGGTATTAGTGGTGGTTTTTATATTGTCCCGCTGTATGCCATGATGCAGGCGCATTCTCCACGCTCACATCGTGCGCGTGTGGTTGCAGCAAATAATATTCTGAATGCCGTTTTCATGGTATCTTCTGCTATATTTTCTATTATTATTTTAAGTATTCTAGAGCTTGATCTTAAAATACTTTTTTGTATTACTACAGTATTAAGTGGCCTGTTTACTTTATGGTTACTTTACCGCCTAAAACCAATGATCAAAATCGCGAAAGCACCCTTGGAGGATTAATTCATGCGTCAATATACAGGTCTGGATAAGTTGATTCATTCTTTTGACCAGGCATTACGCAGTCTAGTCCCGGGCACGACTTCAGCGCAACGTGAAAACCCGGCCCAACCGGTAGAAACGCAGTTAACGGTCAGTGATGCACGACATGTAGCCGGTTTAATGCGGGTCAACCATAGTGGTGAGGTCTGTGCACAGGCGCTGTATCATGGTCAGGCCATGACGGCAAAACTCCCGAATGTGCGTCGTGAAATGGAACAGGCTGCAATTGAAGAACAGGATCATCTGGCATGGTGTGAAGACCGTTTGAAAGAACTGGATAGCCATACCAGTCTGCTCAATCCGGTATGGTACGGCCTTTCCTTTGGTATGGGCGCAATTGCCGGAATCGCAGGTGATAAATACAGTCTGGGTTTTGTGGCTGAAACAGAACGTCAGGTCAGCATGCATTTACAGCATCATATTAGCCAGTTGCCCGCTCAGGATGAACGTTCTCGCCGTATTCTGGAACAAATGAACGAAGATGAACTGCACCATCGGGATACAGCTTTAAAGGCGGGTGGTGTAGATTTGCCCGTTCCTGTCAAAATCGCCATGACAGGCATTTCCAAGCTGATGACCAAAACCAGCTATTTTATTTAAACCAGATATTTTCATTTTTAGCCCACTCATTTGTGGGCTTTTTAATAAGTTTCAAATCTTGAGCAAGATAATATTAACTCAAGGCATGTGGTGATCTTATTACTTTTAAGCTCTATAAAATAATAGAGATTTCCTACAGTATTCTTCTCTGCACACGACAAAAAAACAAAAAAGTCTGTTAAAGCAAAGGCATAATAGTAATTTTTAAGACGAATCAGACCAT
>NZ_JAYWYX010000028.1:0-44513 GCF_048147925.1 Acinetobacter sp. 226
ACCGTCCGCTAAGGAAATTGCAAAAGTGCATATTCTAAAAGCGGACATTTTTACTTTGGAGAAACCGGACATTTCTACTTGGGAATAACATCCTTTTTAAATAGTGTTATTTATCAAATACTTAAATCAATAAATCCAAAACCCCAAAGATCAAAAAACACACGTTTTCACAACTCGTGTGTTTTTTGATCATATTTGTAATATTCTGCTTATAAAATTGATTATTTTTTAATCAAATCGAAGATTTTTTCAATGTTTCCGCTCTTTCCAGGGCAAAAACTATCCCCAATTTCTGGGGATAAAATTTAGACATATATTATGCATATCTTAGTAAAAATTAATCTCGACCTTTGCATCTATTTATTCATTATATTTTTAAACTGTTTAATGAACAATTTTAAACATCAAGGTAAATTACCTCATTAGCTTCTTCTGCCTTCCCCCAATGACTTGGAGAAAGCCAGAACCTGATTTTTAAGCACTACGCCTTAAACCTTCAAGTCGTAGTGAGTCAGTCATATTTAACAGCATCTGTTCGGTTTTAGCCCAACCCAGACATCCATCAGTGATTGATTGACCATAAGTCATTTGCTCAGAAATTTTCTGATTCCCATCAACCAGATGGCTTTCAAGCATTACACCACGAACCTTGGTATGTAAACGTTCTGCCAAGATCTGTTTCAGCACTTCAGGTTGTAGCATCGGATTTTTTGAGCTGTTGCCATGACTACAGTCAATCACCAGTGCCGGCAATTCCATCTGATGTTTTGCCTGTATTTTCTCGATTTCAGCCAACTGGTAATTAGGTCCACTATTTGAACCACGTAAAATTAAATGCGCTTTAGGATTACCTTGAGAATGTAAAATACATGGCAAACCGGACTGGCTCATACCCAGGAATTGATGAGGATGAGAGGCAGACTGAATAGCATCTAGGGCAATCTGGATCGAACCATCAGTACCATTTTTGAAACCAATGCTATATGGCATATGACTTGAGATTTCACGGTGAATTTGTGATTCGCTGGTACGTGCTCCAATCGCACCCCAAGCCAGTAGATCATCGAAATAAGCGGTTGCCATCGGGCTGAGAATTTCCGAAGCGATTGGCAGACCCATTTCAATAATTTTAAGATATAAGTCACGGGATTTTTCCAGACCCAATTGCATATTGGATGAACCATCCAGATTCGGATCGTAAAGGAAACCTTTCCAGCCTACCGTAGTCCGCGGTTTTTCAATATAAGTACGCATGACCAGAAAAATCTGATCAGAAACCTGAGTTTGTAGCTGTTTTAATTTTTCTGCATATTCTAGCGCGGAAGCTTCATCATGAATGGAACATGGACCTGTAATCACCATTAATCGATGATCTCTGCCTTCTAATATATTTTTAACAGTTTGACGATGTTCAGCGACCTGGCTAGCCAATTGCGGAGACAGTGGCAATTGCTGCTTAAGTTGCTGGGGTAAAGTTAAAATGCTTTCAGCATGATGTTGTTGTGATGTATTTGGGGTATTCATGACTTTAATCCTGGGACTGAAAAGCAGTCCAAACTTTTATTTGAGCGTTATGGGTCTAATCGAAACTGTCTTGAGGGTCATTAGCTGACTAAAATAAGACCAATAAAAGCTGTTAAAGTATGAATAGTTAAATGTTGTCATGATTGTCTCCAAAATATTCTTAAAAATTAAAGGCATAAAAAAACCTGATCAGGGTTGCCGATCAGGTATAAACTGGTGGGCAACCATTTCATTGCCCAAACGCATTCAGGCAATTATCTAAACTGCCAGAAATAAAAATATGCGTTTGAAATGAGAGGTTGCGTTAACATATTATGTCTTTCATAAAATATGAATCTGAAATTAAAATACGCGCTCTAGGGTCATTTGACAAGTATTAAATATAAAAAAATATTTATTAACTTTTCTACTTTTTTTTTATGATTTTATCACACAGTTAAATATATCAATAAAAATGGCAAAACCCACAGAAATGTAGATTTTGCCAACAGTACTTCACTTCATTTTCATGAAGATGAATAATTAACGTGAAACACGATTCCAAGCATCACGTACTGCAAATTTCGCCTGTTCCCAGTTTAAACGAGATTCGCCTTTCATTTGTTCCCATTTTAATTTCAGATCTTGTTCTGCATCTTCAAAACGGGTGTGGGCATCATAGCTGCCCCGGTTTTCATAACCTACGCGGTAAGCAGTATCGTAATCGCGGTCATAATCCAGATCGCTGTA
Source organism: Acinetobacter sp. 226 (assembly GCF_048147925.1). NCBI lineage: Bacteria > Pseudomonadati > Pseudomonadota > Gammaproteobacteria > Moraxellales > Moraxellaceae > Acinetobacter > Acinetobacter sp. 226. The sequence continues at coordinate 2,254 of NZ_JAYWYX010000028.1, forward strand.
TGTGGTACGGGCATCTGAATAGTATGGGGTATTTACAGAATTATCACGCCAGTAAGCCTGTTCTTCGGTTGGATTTACTGCTTCGCCTATACCTTTACCGGCCAGACCACCGACCACAGCACCCACAACACCACCTACAGCAGCACCAACAGGACCACCTGCTGCACCAACTGCTACGCCTGCGGCTGCACCGCCTGCAGCACCCAAACCTGTTCCTACAGGATGTGCACCAGGTTCACCAGTAATCGGATCTGCATTTAAATCGTCGCGGACATCTTTTGGAGAGTTCTTAATAACATCACGATCAAAATTATCATTCGACATAAAACTTATCCTTATTTTTTAAAATGGTTTTAATCACGTATGTTGATACGTTCTATTTAATATAAACATCTGGAATGTAATGACCTTAGTTTGCTTGTGTTCTTTGGGTGAGTCTGTGTGATGCTTTAATGCACTAATGTATCCTGAATCAAGTGAAATCCGCATAAAAAAGACCGGTTTAATACCGGTCTTTTTCTCTCTTAAGCCTACGATAATCATTTATTCAAAATGAATGACCGTACGGATTGATTTACCTTCATGCATCAGGTCAAAAGCTTCATTGATCTGATCTAATGGCATGGTATGAGTTACAAAAGGTTCAAGCTGAATTTCACCTTTCATTGACTGCTCTACCATTCCCGGTAATTGTGAACGGCCTTTCACGCCACCAAAAGCGGTACCCATCCATTTACGCCCTGTGACTAACTGGAATGGACGGGTTGAAATTTCTTTACCTGCACCGGCTACCCCAATAATCACCGACTGGCCCCAGCCACGGTGCGCACATTCCAGTGCTGAACGCATCACATCCACATTACCGATACATTCAAAGGAGTGGTCAACACCCCAACCGGTCATTTCCACAATAACCTGCTGGATTGGTTGATCATAGTCTTTTGGATTAAGGAAATCTGTCGCACCAAACTGTTTCGCCAGTTCAAACTTATCTGGATTGGTATCTACCACAATAATACGGCCTGCTTTTGCCTGGCGGGCGCCCTGTACCACAGCAAGACCAATACCGCCTAAACCAAATACAGCAACACTGTCACCTTCCTGTACTTTGGCAGTGTTATGGACAGCACCAATGCCTGTCGTCACGCCACAGCCCAGCAGGCAGACATGCTCATGGTTAGCTTCAGGATTAATTTTTGCCAAGGATACTTCAGCAACTACGGTATATTCAGAGAATGTTGAACAGCCCATGTAATGGTAAATTGGCTCTCCGTTATAAGAAAAACGTGTAGTTCCGTCTGGCATGACACCTTTACCTTGGGTCGCCCGTACAGCAACACACAGGTTGGTTTTTCCAGATTTACAGAACAAGCACTCACCACATTCAGCAGTATAAAGTGGAATTACGTGATCACCTGGTTTCAGACTGGTGACCCCTTCACCCACTTCAACCACTACACCTGCACCTTCATGGCCCAGGATTGCAGGAAACACACCTTCAGGATCTTCACCAGACAAGGTAAATGCATCGGTATGACACACACCTGTATGGCTAATTTTCACCAGTACTTCACCTGCTTTTGGTGGAGCAACATCCACCTCAACAATCTCTAAGGGTTGGCCCGGACCAAACGCAACCGCTGCACGTGATTTCATGTAAAACTATCCTTTTTTTGCTGGTTTACAGATGACTAACAGTAACCTCTTTCTATTCGGAGATTCAACTATTAACATCGGGAGTTAAGGAATAAAAAATCCTATAATCAATGGAAGATCAATGACTAAACCTTCACCGTTTATCTGTTTAAGTGTTTTTACTTTAACCCTCATGATTTCTGGCTGCGAACTGGCTCCCAACACTGCCAAAGATGCAGAAATTACTCCAGCCCAACCCGCGCAATGGATAGAGGGTCAATTTTCAAAACAGCAGATTCATGAAGGGAAAACTGCTTTTTTACCCTTATATGACGGCTTTATAAGCATGGCGGCACGCCTGTACCTGATTAATAAGGCCCAACACCATCTTGATCTGCAATATTATATCTGGAAAGATGATTATATCGGTAACATGATGTTGGCCCAACTGTTGAAAGCTGCGGAGCGTGGAGTCAAGGTACGGTTACAGATTGATGATCAGAATGGTACGCAGCTAGATGACAAATTGCTGGCCCTGAGCCAGCATCCAAATATTCAGGTAAAGCTTTTTAATCCCTATAAATTTCGTAAATTACGTGCACTTGATTATGGTTTCCGGATGAAACAGGTTAATCATCGCATGCATAATAAACTGATCATTGCTGATGGGACTGCAGCAGTGACTGGTGGTCGTAATATCAGCAGTGAATACTTTGATGCCAGTGAAGATTTCCAGTTTACCGATGTCGATATCTTTTTTACAGGTCAAAGCGTAAATGCTGCGAATCAGACCTTTATCAAGTTCTGGAATGACGATCTTAGTTATAATCTTCAGCAGGTGCTAAATGATGCAGGCAATCCTGAAATGCTCAAAAAACTCAAAACTGAGTTTGCGCGCGAAGATGTTGATGAAACTGAATTAAAACGCCGGGTAGGAATAGCAGAGAAACAAGTCGAACAGCAATTGAAAAAACAGCCCATTCACTGGGCACCTGCTTATTTCGTCGCGGATACTCCTGCTAAAGCACGTCCCCATGCAAAAAATGGCGATTATATCTATACCCATATGCTCGAACTCATGGGTGAGCCAAAAAAACATCTGGAACTGGTGTCTTCATATTTCATTCCAACACAAGAAGGCACCGACTATTTAACTTATCGTGCGCAACAGGGCGTCAAAATCAGAATCCTGACCAATTCTTTTCAGGCCAATGATGTGGCTCTGGTATATGCCTACTATCAACAATATCGTCAGCAGTTACTGCAAAACGGCATCGAACTCTGGGAATTTAAACCTTATATTGTCCGGCCTGAACGTACCTGGTATGAAGTCATGACTGGAAATATTATTCCGGCAAAGAATAAAAATAGCTCAAGTTTGCATGCCAAATTCTTTGATCTGGATGGCATGGTATTTATTGGTTCCTTTAATTTTGATCCGCGTTCAGCTTTTTTGAATACTGAAGTCGGCCTCGTGATCCAGTCGGAAGATTTCCAGAAGGAAATTACTTACGCAATGGATCAGTATTTGCCACGTATCGCTTATCAGCTCAAGCTGAATGAAAAAAATGAAATCATTTGGCTGGAATATCAAAAAGATGGTCGTATCATTAAACATTTACATGATCCGGACACTACAAAATTCCAGCGCTTCATGATGAATCTTGTGACCAAATTTCCAGGCGAATGGTTAATGTAATGACAAAAAAATTACGTTTTAATTACACAAATTATTTTAATGATTAAAAATCATAAATGAAATTTCATTTTTTGAGTAATCTCCTTCTTATCATTCCAGTCTATTCCCTATGGAAGGAGAGATTTTCAATATTAATTAAATTCTTATACTTATATTTATTAGTTTTTTTCTTATACATTAATCAGCTCAATCACGACAAAGCTTTTACCTCCTCCCTCGATTGCTTTAAAATTACACTTTTCCAATCTTTTGCGATTATTCGCCCTCACTCCCATGCAATTTTTTGATTTAAGTCGCCAGTTTAAGTTTAGTGACATTCTAACGCCTGTTAAAACTCTCCATGATTTATCCCAGCAAGAGTGGTATCTGGCCAAGATTCGGGTAGAACATGACTGTCTGTCTGAATCCGTTACGGTCGAGGGTCAGGTAGTTTTAAAATCGAATGAAAATATCCAGCTCGAACTGGAATGGCTGATTCAGGATAATGGCTATGAGTTACAGGTTTTATTTAAAGGTGTAGAAACTGAAGCTACTGATGAGGCCGGCATTATATTAAAAGGTGCTCAGCTGGTCGATGAACAGCAGCAAGCTCTCTCTGCACAAGCTTTGAGCTTATGGATTGATGGTAGTTTATTACCGATGTTACCTGAAATCCGCCGAGAGATTAAAGCACGTTTAAACTTGTGGGATTATGTCGAATACGATGGCTAATCGCCTGCTGCCATTTTTCAAAGAGCCATTTAGCTCTTTTTTATAATCTGAAACATATTTTAGATTGGTAAAGCTACCTGTTTTCAAGGTTTTCTCAGACAATGCCATATGGAAAAATTTACTATAAGCTTTATAAAAAATAATAAGAGAATCAATACATGATTTCTGATAGTGAATGGCAACAGATTCGCCAGATCGTTGCTGATGCACAACGTACTGCCATGCATTGCTCTATTGCAACAGTCAATTCCAAAGGCCTTCCTAGCATTACCCCGATTGGAACGGTATTTTTAAATCAAAAGACCAGTATAGGTTTCTTCTTTGATACTTATTCCGCTACCTTTACTGAAAATTTACAGCATCAGCCACTGGCCTGCATACAAGCTGTGAATACTAGTAAACTGTTTTGGTTGAATGCGCTGCTTAAGGGGAAATTCAAACGTTATCCAGGAGTACGTCTATATGCAGAAATTGGCCCTTTACGTTTAGCTACATCAGAAAAAATACAGCAGGTGGAATCTCGTATGCGAGTTTTAAGATGGACTAAAGGCAGTCAGTTAATCTGGTCTAACTTTCATCATGTTCGGGATATTCAAATTTATAGCTATCGTTGGGTCGAATATCCAAATATGTGAATAATAAAAAACCAAGTTACTAAGCGTAAGTTAATTTCATATTTACAGCTTTAAATTTTTCTAGCTATTTTTCATCTGAATATTGAATTAAATATTAAATCAACCCCACATGCTTAAACATTAATCTGTAACTTTCGGCTTTTTTCTCTAAAGAAACCGGATAAGCGCGGGAAGATGAAGGCATACGATATAAATACAGATCACGTCCGGCAAAATGAGCCTGACTTGGGTGATCAATGCTCGGTTTGACCGTACCTTCAGGCATGGACAACATCATAGTATCTGTAGCCTTATCTCCAGTAGTCATAATATGATTGCACTGCGGCATTTGACTAAGCAGTTGCTCGATATTGGTGGGTACGACAATTTCCAGAAATTTGTCTGAGGCATTACCTTTTAAACGCCGGATCTGATAACCACTGTCAAAGATTGCAATTCCCCTTTGTGTCAAAAACTCCCGGATTAAATTTTCCTTAAATTTTTTGTTGGGTAGATCTAAAAAATAATCTTTATTATTAAAAAAAATCAGTCCAAAAATCCGCCACATATCATTTTGATAGTTTGGATAATAAAAATTCATTTTCCAGCGTGTGGCAGGTGGCGGAAAACTACCCAACATCAGCAATTTGGCATTGGGCGGTAAAAATGGCGGTAACGGATGGGTTTCAATATCGGACATAGGATTAACTAAATTGAGAGATTTTTACTATTTTAGAATGCCTTCTGAATCTTGCCAGCCACTTCTTGTCCCCAAAGTGTATAAACTTCCTTACTCGGGTGAAAACCATCTGCAGCCATTTGTAAATTCATGGCACGGTATTTTTCAATATCGTATTCAATCCATTGCATATTTACCTGCTGATTTACAAATTTTTCCAGTTGCCGGTTCATCTGTTTGGCATATTGGCCAAATAACCAGGCTAAAGGATTCGGTAGCGCTGGGAACATATTCATGGGGGGAACACCGGCAGCAATAACCAGCTTCGGACTAAATTTTTGCTGGATTTTGCTATAAAGTTGTTGCTGTTTCTGAATCCAGACTTCTGCAGACATGAGCCTAGTTACATCATTGACCCCAACTGAAGTAACAATTACATCATAATGCTGGACTTCCATCTGGTCCAAAGTACGCAGTACATTCGAGGTGGTATCACCGGTTTTGGCTTGCAACTTCCATTCAACCTGAAAGTCATTTTTCAGTTCATGCAGAATTGCACCCAGTAATGCATCATCCTGATGTTCTACGCCTACGCCTGCTGCCGCGGAATCTCCTAAAATGAGCAGAGACAGTTTTTTGCCTGTTCCGATTTTTCCTTTACGCGCACCTTCGGGTTCCGGAAGCCTTAAGGTATTTTTCTTAACGCGACTACCTTGAATGACAAGTGCAGGAATCAAGGCAATGGTGGCGGCTTTCAGCAACATAGCAGGCTATTTTATATAGAGATATATTTGATTTTACCTGAGTTTGCTCTTTTGAACTATTTCCTCAGCAGTCACTTTAGATGAATAATCACCTAAATTTGACTAAGATAGGATTCTTACAAAATATAGGCTTAGATATCTTTATTTTATCTTCGATAAATAATAAAAAATCCCGCTAAAAAGCAGGATTTTTACAAGCTCACTTATCAGGTTTTATAATCATTCCAGCGATTCATACGCTTGAATGTTCCAACATCATTGAAACGTACACCTACTTCTTTCATCACTTTATGCGCCGTTTTGGATGTCAGTTGACGGATATAAAATGGCTCCTTGACCACAAAATGATGAATGGCATGAGTTGAACCAAAATTACAGCAGAATAACTGGAACGGAACCATCCACCATGGATTGAGTACCTGGGTTTGTTTGATCACATCACGTGGATCAATATCGCCATAATAATGCATATTTGAACTGACAAACTGCAAGCTAAAAGAACGGATAAAGTTCGGAATCACCCAGATGACTGCCAGCAGATTTACGATCGGCATAGCATCGACAATGCCTTGCGACCAAAGCATTTCATAACCGAACAGTGGTGTAACTGCATTTAAACCATGAAAGACCACAAACAGATAGCACAATCCATAATAAATAATGCTGAGTGGCAAAAAGCCGAGTAACTGGGAGATCATGGCAATTTTACGTTCTTTTTCAGGCTGTTTTTCCAGAAAAAGATGAATCATTTTAAACATCTGAAATGGACGCAGATACACTGACATTAACTGGTCACTAATCACCAGAATTCGGCGAATGCCCCAAGGCATACCATTACTGATGCCACGTTCTTCCAGGTCATGTTCAGTGCCTGAATATTTATGATGATGCAAATGTAAACGACGACGTGCCCAGGGACTAATCGTGTTTGGACGCGCCAGCCAGACAAGTGCCAGCATCAGATGATGGGCCCAAGGCGTTTTCTTGAAATACATATAATGAATCAGGTCATGTTCCAATTCATGCGTTAAAGATGCAAAAATCGCGATTAAAGGAATGGTAAACCATGCTGAGAGATAACCCGTTCCATATGCTACTGCGCATGTAATCATACCTGCCCACGCCAAGCCTAGAATACTTGCACCGATAAAATTCTGATGTTTAAGTATGGGATAACGAGCACGCACCTCTTCCCCAGCCTGAATAACGATACTTCTAACCTTGGAGATTCGCTGCTGGTCAGTCATATCGGAAGATGTAGACATATGGACAACCTTTGATTTTTGAACAGTTGTACATTAAAGGAAATTCTAGAAAAAAGAAGTTATCTTTCCACTTTTGAAGCGAGTATGTCTAAGTTTTGGACAGTTGAGATAATTCTTTAAATTGGAGGGAATTATGAAAATTGAGAGATTATCTTTTTCATGAAATCAACAGTCAAAATTAGTCGAATTAACTGGTCATTAATCATTAAAGTTTTTTAAGGTTTGGCTGTAATATCGTTATCATAAAAAGAGAAGCATTCTCGCTTCTCTTTTTAAATATCTAAAATTGCTTTTAGCCCAATTTATTTACCAGTTTAAGTGGTAATACTTTCATGGCTAGACCAAGTGGCAACCAAGGCCATTTCGGTACATAGGCTTTAACTGGCGCTTTTTCAATTTCTGCTGCCAATAAACGTGAACCAGTTTTCTCATCTACTTCAAAAGGTAGCTTTTTCGCCCCCTCATTGATTTCAGTCCGAATATATCCTGGGAAAATTGTAGTGACTTTAATTGGCGTATCCATCAGCTCAGCACGAATGCCTTCCGCTAAATGAGCCACGCCGGCCTTACTTGCGCCATAAGCAGTCAAATGTTTTGGCATACCACGCATGGCACTCATGGATGAGATCATGACCAGATGGCCAGAGTTTTGGGCGCGGAAAATTTCCACTGCAGCTTCACATTGTGCCAATGCCGAAATAAAGTTGGTTTCCACTGTAGCTTTATTGATGGCGAAATTACCTTTACCGATGCGGCGACCTTCACCCACACCTGCATTCACGATAATCCGGTCAATGGTGCCGAAGTCTTCTTTAAAAGCGCGGAAAACTTCAAAAACCTGATCGTAATCGGTGACATCCAGTGTTTTGGCAATGACTTTAATATTATATTGGCTTTCCAGTTCCTGCTTTAAGGTTTCCAGACGATCCAGGCGACGTGCACAAATCGCCAGGTTATAGCCTTTCTTGGCAAATTCACGTGCCATACCGGCACCGATCCCTGAACTTGCACCGGTAATTAAAATTGTTTTAGCCATGGGTTTACCCTATTCCTTTATTTTTTTACAGTAGTATTCGATATGATTTAGATCCAGGTCAGCAATTCCGGATGCTGTGCCTTGATAAAATGATGTTCATTTAAACTGAGTAGTTGCGGTTCATTACCTACCAGCCGCAGTGTCGTAATACTGGTATTGGTAATCGCCCAGTTCAAAGCAAAGGTTTTTTCTGGGCTAAGGCCCAAAATTTTGCCTACAGCCACAGAAATCACGCCACCTGAGGTATAAACGACTGCATAACGTGGGCGGCTTTTGGCCAGCTGGTCACACAGATTTTGCAAACCGGTTTCCACACGGTCTTTAAAATTCGGCCAGGATTCATCATATTCATGGTGGTAATCATCGCCGGTCCAACGTGCAATCGCACCGGTAAAAATTTTGCTGAGGTAATCCCGAGGATTTGCATGCTCTGACACGTCCTGTTTGAGCAATTCAGGCTGATTAAAACGCGGTTCATAACGTGCAAATACCTGCTGATGATTAAATTCATTCCAGGCACTATCCGTCAGAATCTCACTTTCCGGAAAACATTCTTCCAGAGATAATTTTGCTGTCTGTTGATGACGCTGCATGGAGCCTGCAACCACATAAGGTGCTTCTTTCAGAATTTCATCAAAATAGCGGCCCAAAAGCTTTGCCTGTAACTCGCCATTGGGCGAAAGCTGATCATAACTTTCTGCGCCAAAAGAGGCTTGGCCATGCCGGATCAGGTAAATAGTGGTCATTTTGGCATTATCTCTTTAAATTTCAGAATATATTTCTGTGCGATCTCATTAGCTTCCAGTTTTTGGCTGCCAATCAGTTTTAAAGCACGAATATGCAAGGCATGAATTATCACCCAGAAATCCTTAAAGGCCGGATTATTGGTTTGTTTGTGGTAATAACGATAATAAATCTGCTGGGCGATGACCGCGAGGCGGAATACACCAAACACCTCATAAAATGTCCAGTTCTCAGGCTGCAAACCGGTTTTTTCAAGATAGTAATCTACGACCTCTTTACGGGTAAACATACCTTTTAGATTGGTTGGCTGACGACGAGTCGCTTTAAAAATGGCATTATCGGTATCTTCTACCCAATAGGCCAAGGCAGAACCCAGATCCATCAGCGGATCGCCGAGAGTGGCCATTTCCCAGTCCAGTACACCAATCACTTCAGTCGGATTCTCTGGATCCAGAATGAGATTGTCAAAACGCCAGTCATTATGAATGACGCAGGTTTTAGAGTCGGAAGGAATATTTTCATTAAGCCAGTTGCGTACATATTTAAAAGATGGAACATTTATGGTCTTGGCTTTCTCATAACGATTATCCCAACCTTCTACCTGACGGCGGCAATAACCCTCACCTTTGCCCAACTTTTCCAGCTCGGTGCCTGTATAAGGAACCTGATGCAATTCGATCAGTTTATCAATCATATTGATACATAATGTCCGAATATCAGACTCAGTCAGTTGCAATTCAGGTGGCATTTTGGCGCGTGGAATAATGCCTTCGATGCGTTTCATCACATAGAAGTCACAGCCAATCACCGATTCATCCTGACAAAGCGCGACCATTTCAGGTACGACCGGATAGTACCCAGCCAAAGCTTTCTGCACATGATATTCACGTGCCATATCATGGGCTGATTTGGCTTTGGTGCCTTGTGGCGGGCGACGTAAAATTAGATCGGCATTGGCATACTTTAGACGATAGGTCCAGTTTGAAGCCCCACCTGAATATTGAGTCACTTCAACGGGGCTTTCAACATTGTTACCGTTTTGGATTAACCATTCGGTAATGGCCTGTACATCCAGTTCTTCACCTTGACGAACTCTTCCACCAACATCAATAACCGCCATAATGTTTCCTCAAAATTTTTTAATACGTTTCAATCTTCTTGTTAAAAAACCAGATTACTTTTTGCGACGAGTACTGTAGCCACGTTTTGCCAGTTCCAGTTTGGCAATCATGCCTTTATGCACTTCATCCGGGCCATCGGCCAGACGTAAGGCACGTGCCTGAGCAAAGAATCCTGTCAATGGCGTATCCCGAGAGACTCCGGCACCGCCGTGGATCTGGATCGCCATATCGACCACTTTTTCCAGCACACTCGGCGCAACGACTTTAATTGCAGAAATTTCAGTCAATGCAGCCATATTCCCTAAAGTATCCATTTTATAGGCAGCATACAAGGTCAAAAGACGCGCCTGATCAATTGCAACCCGTGCTTCCGCGACACGCTCCAGGTTGCCGCCAAGTTTTAAAATCTCTTTGCCAAATGCGCTGCGGCTCATACCACGGTCTATCATCAACTCCAAAGATTTTTCCGCCGCACCAATACAGCGCATGCAATGATGAATACGACCTGGTCCTAAGCGACCTTGAGCAATTTCAAAGCCCTGACCGGCACCACCAATAAAATTTGAAACAGGGACACGGACATTATCAAAACTGATTTCGCCGTGGCCATGTGGTGCATCATAGTCACCAAACACTGGCAGCATACGTTCGATTTTAACGCCGGTAGTATCTACCGGGACCAGAACCATCGAATGCTGATGATGACGGTCTTTTGTTTCATCTGGAGTATGCGCCATAAAAATAATGATTTTAGCATTCGGATCACCCAGACCTGATGACCACCATTTACGACCATTCAGAACAATCTCATCACCTTGAATTACCGCCGTTGCCTGCATATTGGTGGCATCACTGGATGCAACTGCAGGTTCAGTCATACAAAAGACCGAACGGATTTTTCCTTCTAAAAGTGGCATCAGCCATTGCTGTTTCTGTTCTTCAGAACCATAACGCCATAAAACTTCCATATTGCCGCTATCAGGAGCATTACAGTTAAATACCGTTGGCGCAATCAGGCTACGGCCGGAAAGTTCCGCGATATGCGCATATTCCTGAACCGACAGGCCTTGACCAAGTTCTGGACAAGGAAGAAACATATTCCAGAGGTTTGCAGCTTTGGCTTTGGCTTTTAAATTTTCCAGTTCTGCAGGCCATTGCCATTTGGTCCAGTCTCCACCTTGGTTCAACTCGTGAACCTGCTGCCAGAATTCAGCTTCGACCGGTTCAATTTCTTCACTAATAAACTTTTTAGTTCTGTTTAAATAATCCTGTGCATGTGCTGAAAGTTCAAACATTGATTCATCCCTCTAAATATTCTAATTCATACGCTTTACAACACCTTAACCCAAATTCTATTATGAACAAAATGATTTTAACCCATACAATATTATGCATAGTATTCATTCTAAAACCGTGATGGATCTTCGAAATTTCTATCGTATTGACATTAACCTTTATCCACTTTTTATTGCGATTTATGAGCAAAATAGTATTTCTAAAGCTGCACAGATTTTATCAGTTAGTCAGTCTGCTGCCAGTCACGCGTTGCAACGTTTAAGACAGCATTTACAAGATGATTTATTTGTGCGCACCAGTAGCAAAATGCAGCCTACCCCGTTTTCAGAACAGATATATCCTGAAGTAAAAAAAGCACTTTTTGCGATTCAAAATATTTCGATTCAGCATCAGCAGTTTAACCCTGAGATGATCCAGAGCCTGAAGATTGCGGTTCATGATGAAATTGAGCCGATGATTTTCCCTAAACTGGTTCAGCACTTTCAGCAGCTTAGCCTCGATATTCAACTTAGCAGCATGAAGCTGGATCGTAAAAATATTGCAGCAGATCTGGCCTCTCAGCAGGTCGATTTTGTCATAGATCTGGAACAAAATATTGCTGAAAAACTCCAGTTTGAGCGCCTGGTACAAGATGAATTTGTAGTATGTACACAATTGACAGAAATGAGTGAACAGATTTATCTTGCCTCCCCTCATATTGGCGTTTCCTCACGTCGTACTGGGGTTTTAGTTGAAGATATTTATTTAAATCGGAAACAGTATTCACGGCAGATTTTTTTACGTTGTCAGCATTATTCAACTGCACTACAAATTTTAGAGCAACAAAAGACAGCTATGTTGACTATTCCTAAAAATGTATTGGCACATTTACAACTGGCTGCTTGTCTGAATATTTTTAAAGTTCCTGTAGAACTGCCTGAAATTAATATGGGTATGTATTGGCATAAGGATTTACAAGAGAATAAGAGACATCAATTTTTAAAAAGTGAAATTTATAAAATTTTTGCTTAGGCTATTTATAAAGGAGTTTAAATCTGCTTAGGCTATTTAAAATATTAATTTTTGATGCCCGTGGATTTATCTTATCAGCATAAAAATATACTTAGGCTATTTTAGTCGGTACAAAACTAAACACTGAGTGATTAGCTTTTAATCCGTAGATCTACTGGCTTTGCTCTAAAATGACCTAACTTTTAGCTGTGTTCTCGCAGCTGTATCTTGCTGATTTGGATCTCGCCCTTGTTAAATCTCTCCACCAGCTTGCAAATTGTGCTGGGTCTAGTACTGCTGTGTTTTTCCTATTATCTGCTGCACAAAATTACAGTCTATTTAAAAGACATATTCCATCCCTTTAAGAAAGGTAAAAAATATTGGTGCCGCGTAAAAGCTGTGAGTGATGGGGATACACTCACCTGCTACCGTTTTAATATCCGTCGCTCTGAAACCAAATTACGCTTTGCTTTTGTAGATGCACCAGAATCTAGTCAGGCCTATGGCAAGGAATCACAGCGACTAGTCAAAAGTATGGTGCATAATAAAATGGTTCGGGTAAAGATTACCGACATTGACCGTTATGGCCGTTGCGTCGGGGTGGTCTACCGCTATCGTAAAAATATCAATGAAGAGATTGTTAAACGTGGTGCAGCCTGGGTCTATGAGGAATACATCAAAGATAAAAACCATTTACGCTATATGATTGGACTGCAAGATAAAGCTAAGAAGCAGAAGAAAGGCCTTTGGAAACATACTCGTCCTGTACGTCCAAGTGTTTATCGCAAACAGTTAAAATCCTAAATTTAATTTTTTTTTATAATAGATCAATTGCAGCTAAGAAAAGTGATCAGGACATCCAGATCACTTTTCTTTTCATCTTGGTTTTATTAATTTAGTAGGCTAAATGCACCATAAAGCGGAATGCACCGGCAATCACTGCCAGCGTTAAAAATCCCGCTAGCCATAATCCTACAAACCATAATACCTGTTTGCCTTTCATGACCGCTCCTTAATGATAGCCATCATCGCCAACCCTGACCTTATGCCGGAATACCCAATAGGACATACCCGTATAAATCACAATAATCGGGATCAGGATCAACGCACCAATCAAAGTGAATAACTGGCTATTTTCATGCGCTGCTGCCTGCCAGATGGTCACGCTTGGCGGAATAATATATGGCCACAGGCTAATTAAGAAACCAGTATAAGCGAGGAAAACCAGCACCAGCATATAGGTAAATGGACCTAATTCACTGCGTCTCTTACAGGCACGTAAAGCCAGCCAGGTAAACAGCAGAACCAGAATTGGAACCGGCATAAAATACGTAAGTTGAGGCTGGCTGAACCAGCGTTCAGCAATTTGCGGATGAGTTAACGGCGTATATATACTCACACCGGCCAGTATGATCAGTAAGGCAATAATCAGCTTTGGCATCAGTTTAAACATTCGATCCTGCAAGTCATCTCCAGTTTTATAGATCAGCCAACCACAACCCAATGCTGCGTAGAGTACTACCACACTAATACCGGTAAAAATACTAAATGGACTAAGCCAGTCCAGACCACCTCCGACATAGACACCGTTCCGGGTCTCAATACCCTGAATATAGGCTCCTAGAATCATGCCTTGCAGAAAACTGGTAAGTACAGAGCCGCCTATAAAGGCTTTATCCCACCAATGCTTGCTACGGTTAGCCTTGAAGCGGAATTCAAAAGCCACGCCCCGGAAAATCAGAGCAATCACCATCAGAATAATCGGCATATACAATGCCGAGAGTACGGTTGAGTAAGCAAGGGGGAAAGCTGCAAATAGCCCGGCACCGCCCAACACCATCCAGGTTTCATTACCATCCCAAACCGGAGCAACAGTATTCATCATGACATCACGTTCATCCTGATGCGGGAAAAAAGGAAACAAGATGCCGATTCCCAGATCGAAACCATCAAGAATGGTATATACCAGTACACCAAGACCAATAATCGCAATCCAGATTAATGATAAATCAATCATTTTTTATCCTCCTGATCCGGTTGTTCAGGAACTTCTTCAATACGCTCGCGAATACTACTTAATGGTCGACGCGAAGCCTGAACCACATCGCTATCTGTTTCATGATGTGGTCTGGAATGAATGAACTCTGGACCTTTGTGCATAAGACGTAACATGTAGTAGATCCCGATGCCAAATACCACACAGTAGACGACTACAAAAATTATCAGGGTTAGCCCCACCTGTTCGGCGGATACCGGTGACAGTGCATCCTTGGTCCGCATGATGCCGTAGACTACCCAAGGCTGACGGCCGACTTCCGTCGTAAACCATCCAGCCAGCAAGGCAATAAATCCGGAGGGACCCATAATCAAGGCAAAACGGTGTAATGCGCGGGACTCATAAAAACGACCTCGGTTACGTGCCCACGCCCCCCATAATGCCAGTAACAGCATGAGGACTCCCAGACCGACCATGATCCTGAAGCTCCAGAAAACGATTAATGAATTAGGCCGGTCTTCAGGTGCAAAATCTTTGAGTCCTGTGACCGTTCCATCCATTGAGTGAGTCAGAATCAGGCTCCCCAAGTTCGGAATTCCGATCGCATATTTGGTCTCTTCAGCTTGCATATCCGGAATCCCAAAAAGATATAAAGGCATGCCTTCATCATGGTTGGTTTCCCAGTGCCCTTCTATTGCGGCCAGTTTCGCTGGTTGATGCTCAAGAGTATTAATACCATGCATATCACCAATAACCACCTGCAATGGCGCAAGTACCAGAATCAACCACATTGCCATAGAGAATGAAGTTTTAACCAGTGGATCACGACGTCCCTTGAGCAGATGCCAGGCTGCTGCAGAAGCTACCAGCAAAGCAGAAACCAGAAAAGCAGCTGTACCCATATGTGCCAGACGATAAAGGAAAGAAGGATTAAATATGATAGCAATCCAGTCTTGCGGGATAATCAGGCCATTTTCTATTGCAAAACCGTGTGGAGTCTGCATCCAGCTGTTGGAAGATAAAATCCAGAACATGGAAATACAGGTTCCAAGCGAAACCATCAAGGTCGAGAAAAAATGTGCCTTCGGTCCCACTCGTCCCCAGCCAAATAACATGATGCCGAGAAATCCGGCTTCCAGAAAGAAAGCGGTTAAAACTTCATAGGCCAGTAAAGGTCCGGTGACACTACCCGCCACCCGTGAAAACTCACTCCAGTTCGTTCCGAACTGATAGCTCATGACCACGCCTGAGACTACACCCATCCCGAATGCAACAGCGAAAATTTTCACCCAGAATTTGAACAGATCCTGAAAAATCGGGTTTTTGGTTTTGAGCCAGCGCCATTCCAGAATAGCCAGAAAACCGGCCAGCCCAATTGAAATGGCAGGAAAAATGATATGAAAAGATACAGTAAAGGCGAACTGTATTCGTGCTAACTCTAATGCAGTTAAACCCAGAGTCATAAGCTTCACCTATGTATTGTTATTTGGCATCTTTGCCTTACAATTTTTAAGTCATGAATTCTTCTAGTGACATGGCTAGCTTAGGCGCGACCATTATAAAAAGTATGTATTCTTTTGTTGGTTATTTTTTAATCATGTTAAACCATGTAACTATAGCTAGCAAAAAGAACATGCTTAATCATTTTAAAAATCCCCCCTTGAGCTTTAGATAAAACAGGCGTAAATTAAGCAAAAATTAGTTACCCAGGTTAACTATATGTTCTATCAGACTTCCAGATTTCGTTCCTTGTTGTTGCGGTGCGCACGACTCATGAGTGATGAGATCAATACTATTTTATTATCCTCTCAGCTCAATTACTCCCTATGGCAAGTGCTTTACATCATTCAAGCCCACCAACAATGTACATTGGTTGATATTTCAAGCTATTTGAATGTGTCGAAGCCCAGTATTACTAGGCGGATTCAGCAACTGGTGGAGCTGGATCTGATCGCCCAGATCGAAACTGAAGATAAGCGTCAAAAACTATTCAAACTGAGTGAACAAGGCATAGAAACCTTTGCCATGTGTTCCAAGCAGATTGATGCATTTGAAGATCAGTTACTTGAACAGATTGAGGCAAATGATCTGCAAAAAAGTAAAACCACCCTGGTACAACTTATTCAGCAGTTACAACCTACTTCTCAGGAAAACTCATGATGAGCCAAGAAGAAGAAGCGCCTTTATGGACGCCCAACTTTATCCTGATCAGTCTGGTAAATTTTCAACTGGTTCTGGTGTTTTACTTGCTAGTAATTGTCATCGTCGGTTACTCAGTTGCTGAGTTAAGCGCGTCGACTGCTCAAGCCGGTCTGGTATCGGGTCTGTTTATTGTGGGTACGTTATTTGGACGATTATTGATTGGAAAATTACTGAACCGTCTGGGTTTGAAAAATACTCTTGTTATTGGTTTGACTGGTTTCCTTCTTTTTTCCGGACTGTATTTGATTCCAGCCAAGCTGGAGGTTTTATTAGGGATCCGGCTGATACACGGTTTTATGATGGGTATGGCTTCTACTGTACTGGGTACCGTGATTGCACAGACCATTCCTGCCACCCGGCGTGGTGAAGGGATTGGCTATTACAGCATGAGCAGCACCCTTGGCACAGCGATTGGTCCCTTTGTCGGAATCTGGCTGATGACAAATTTTAATTATCAGGTAATTTTCATCTTTACCAGTATAGTTGCGCTCAGCTGCCTGATTTGTGGCTTGTTCATCCAGCCACCACGCCTTAAGGCAGGTCATTCATCAGCAGATTCTACTTCGCAAAGCACCAGTAAACTGGCTCAGTATATTGAACCGAATGCCCTACCGATTGCATTGATTGTACTGCTGGTGGCTACTTCTTATTCAGGTGTACTGTCCTTTATTCATTTTTATGCCAAAGACATTAATCTGGTCGAAGCAGCATCATTCTTTTTCTTAATGTATGCCTTTGCCATTTTGCTTTCGCGTCCTTTTACCGGCCCGCTCATGGATCGTAAAGGCGAAAATATCATTATCTATCCTGCCATTGTGATTATGGCACTGGGGATATTGCTACTCAGTCAGGCGCAAAACTCTGTGATGTTACTTGCCAGTGCTGCCTTGCTTGGTTTTGGTTTTGGTAATATCCAGTCGGTGTGTCAAACCATTGCGGTGAAAAGTACGACATTGCAGCGTATGGGACTCGCAACCTCAACCTTCTTTATTGCCCTGGATGCCGGTCTTGGTTTTGGCCCTTATTTCTTGGGTATTCTGCTGGATCAGATTGGTTATCGCCAGCTTTATCTATTCTTGGCACTGCTCACCCTGAGCTGTCTGGTCTGGTATTACCTTGTGCATGGCCGTAAAGCAGGAAAAGTACAGCCTTCTCATTAAACACTTTTAAAAGCGCCGGCTAAACCGGCGCCGGTATTCCAACGGCGTCAGACCGGTTTTTTTATGAAATAAACGGCGGAATGAACTTGGATCCTGATAGCCGACATTTTGCATGATCACATCCACAGCTTGATCGGTTTCTTCCAGTCGTTTACGGGCAGCTTCAATTCGGATCGCTTGTAGATACTGATTGGGCGGTATGTCTAAGGCTTGTTTAAAGCGTCGAATCAGGGTTCGGCCAGTCACATTAAACTGCTCTGCCAGCTGGTTCAAACTAAAATCTTCATGAAAATGCTGCTCTAGCCAGTTCTGGATTTTTTGTACCAGTTCATCATGGTGCGGCTGGCCAATATTCAGCAATGAATAAGACAACTGGCTATCTCTGCGGTAATCAATTACGAAAGATTTAGCCGATTGCATGGCCACCTCAAAGCCATACAAGCGCTCAATCAGATGCAAACCCAGGTCAAACCAGGCCAGGCCTCCACCCGCGCAATAGATATTCTGATCCCGGCTAATCATCAGATCGGCATTCAGTTTCACCTTAGGATAGCGTGAACGGAACATTTCCTGAAAACCCCAATGCGTTGTTGCAACTCGGTCATCTAAAATGCCTGCTTCTGCCAGAAAGAAATTCCCGGTACAGTTTCCTGCAATTAAAGTCGCATCTGCATGTGCAGATTGTAAAAAATGAATCAGTTCTGGATTCTGTTGCAATACATCCTGAATCGGTGCGGCAATAGTCGGCACCACCAGAATATCAGCAGTTTGAATCTCTTGATAAGAAACATGTGCCTGCAACTGCAGCCCATTGATACACCGAATCGGGTATCCATCCGGACTGGCGATACTCACCTTAAACAAGCGCTTTACATCCTGCTGCTGGATCCGGTTCCAGCTTACGCCAGCCATGGAAAATAAATCGACCACACCCGTAATGGCTGAAGCCAAAGCGCCATCAAAGCCTAAAATCACCACCTGTTGCATATTTTTCTATTTGTCACTTTTCACCCGATTCATGTCATTATTGACAATCCTCCTCAATAAAAGCAACTGCTAGTCTTGATGCTATCTCAAGGATTAAACATTCAGGATAGTACCGTGACTCAACTGATGAACGATAAAGATCTTCATTTCCAGCTTTATGACGTATTCAAACTTGAAGCGCTGACTAAACTGCAACGCTATCAGGATCATGACAAAAATACTTTCGACAGTATTCTGGAAACGGCAAAAGGTATCGCGACTGATTATTTTGCACCGCATAATGCCAAAGCTGATCAGCATGAACCGAACTTTGACGGCAAACAGGTCAAAACCATTGATGAAGTGAAGACAGCTTGGCAACAGTTTGCCGATGCCGGCCTGCTCTGCGCCCAGCATGATTATGCAGATGGCGGCATGCAACTGCCCACTTTGGTGAATATGGCCTGTAATACTTATTTCATGTCGGCCAATCCGTCCACCGTGGCTTATTCTTTTCTAACAGCAGCTGCGGCGAACCTGATACAAGCTTTTGCCTCCCCAGAACAAAAGCAAATATTCCTACCGCATATGTTGAGTGGCCGCTTTGCTGGCACCATGGCCATGACCGAACCGAATGTAGGTTCCTCTTTGGGCGATCTGACCACTAAAGCGATTCCTCAGACAGATGGAATTTATAAAATTAAAGGCCAGAAAATGTTTATTTCGGGTGGCGATCAGGACATTAGCGAAAATATTGTGCATCTGGTCTTGGCGAGGATTCAGGATGCGCCGCAAGGCGTGAAAGGAATTTCCCTGTTTATCGTACCAAAACTCAGAACTCATGAGGATGGTTCCCTCGGTAAAGCTAATGATATACAGCTGGCTGGCTTACTGCACAAAATGGGCTATCGAGGTACTACATCTACAGTTTTAAGCTTTGGAGAAAATGATAATTGCTTAGGCTATTTAATTGGAGAACCTGGACATGGCTTAAAATATATGTTCAAGATGATGAATGAAGCGCGTGTGGGTGTAGGTCTGGGCGCAGCCATGATTGGTTATCGTGGCTATCTGGAATCTCTGGATTATGCTAAAAACCGTCCGCAAGGCCGGCCAGTTCATGAAAAAACACCTGATTCCAAACCGGTGAATATCATTGAACATACCGATGTCAAACGCATGCTGCTGGCGCAAAAGTCGTATGTAGAAGGTTCGCTGGCACTTTGCTTATTTGCAGCCCGATTAATTGATGAACATCAGGCAGCTCAAGATGAAGATAGTGCAATTCTGCTTGATCTCATCACCCCGGTGGTTAAATCTTTCCCTTCTACCTATGGTCCGAAAGCCAATGATCTGGCTATTCAGGTCCTGGGCGGCGCGGGTTATACCCGTGAATATCCGGTGGAGCAATGTTACCGTGATAACCGGCTCAATCCGATTCATGAAGGAACTTACGGCATTCAATCTCTGGATCTGCTGGGACGTAAACTCTGGCAGCATAATGGCAAAGGGCTCAATCTGCTCATGCAGCGCATCCAGAAAACCTTGTCAGAAATTCATGAACCTAAGATAGTGGAACTGGCAGAGATCTATAAACAGCATCTTGTCACTGTACAAGAAACTACTCAGGTTTTAGGTCAGGCCCTACATCAAGGCAAAGTCAGTGAAGCTTTGGCCAATTCAGGCCTGTATCTGGATATGATGGGTAAGACCATCCTGTCCTGGCTCTGGCTGGAAATGGCGAATCAGGCTCAACTCAAGTTTGGCACATCTTCGCAGGCAGAAGATCAGACTTTTCTGGCAGGGAAAATTCAGGCAGCTCAATATTTTATTCGCTGGGAACTCCCGGAAGTTGAACATCAAGCCAAATTACTGATGAATCTGGATGATACTTGCCTGAATATGCAAGCCGACTGGTTCTAGGCAGAATTCATCAAAAAATGCGCCTTTATCGGCGCATTTTTATTTTGTAATTCATTAAGCTGCAGAGTCTTTTACACCAAATTTTTTAAACAGTTTGGCACGCTTGGAAGGCAAGATATTGGCCTTGCTTAAATCGCCCTGATAATGCTGATATACCCGCTGATCCATGATTTTGTACCATAAAGGTGGAATCAAGGCTGGAATCAACATGGTTGCATAACCGCTGGGTAATTCTGGCGCTTCATCAAAATGCCGCAACGCCTGAAATGGACGGCTTGGGAAAGCATGATGATCAGAATGGCGCTGTAACTGATACAAAAACAGATTGGTCACGATATTATTATTGTTCCAGCTATGTTCCGGTAAGGTTCGCTCATAACTGCCATCCGCTTTCTGTCCGCGTTTTAGTCCGTAGTGCTCGATATAATTCACAATCTCAAACAGGCTGACGCCATAAAATGCCTGTGTCAGTGTATAAGGAATAATTTTCTTGCCGTACGCCTGCAGCATCAATGCATGATAGCCGGCACTCATGGCCCAGCCATGAAACAGTTCATTTTCCTGATTAAAGAATTTCAGTCCTTTACGCTCGAGCCGTCTTTTTTCAATCTGGATTGCAGATTTTAATCCGCCTATTACTGTACGTGGCCAGAAGCGGTAAAAAGACTCACCCATTTTCGAAGATGCCGGATCTTCTGGTGTCGCCACCCGTTTATGGTGTCCATAAGGATGTTCAATCCGGAAATGGTTATAACCCAAAGGCATCAGGCTGGCATGAGACCAGTAATGGTCTTTTTTCTGGGGACGATGGCTGAGTTCATGTGCGGTATTCACCCCCACACCATTAATCGCCCCCATAGAAACTCCAAGCAGTATCTGATCCAGCAAAGACACATTTGGCCGGCTTACGACATAGCCGGCAAAGGCATTGGCTGCCATTTGCAAGGGAATAAATGCTTTTACAATGCGGTCATAATAAGGATCGTTAACCAGTGCCTTGATCTGCTCATCATTTGGATTATTGGCATCATCGCCAATCAGTGCGTCCAATGTCGGAATGATTACATGCAGTAATAAAGGCCCGCCCATCGCAAAGATTTTTTGAGTGGCTTTGGGACCAAAATGATAACCAGCCAGAATTCCCATTCCGATCACAGGCAGACCTGGGCTGAGCAACCAGCCAAAACGTTTTTTATCCAGCTTTACACCTTTTGGTGCGTACGCTTCCTGCGTAAACTGCGCTTTCTGGATTTGTGCAGGGGCATTCATTGCGACCTTCCTTTTTTATGTTACTCTGCACTTATAGTTGAATATTTCAGCAGTAGCGAACAGTATTCAACGTCCAGAAAAGCTATGTCAGCGTCTTTGGCACATGCTGCAAAATTCTGGCCTAAAATCACAAAGTTCAAAAATTTATAGTCAATTAAATGAAATAAAACAGAAGAATAGAGTTAGGCATGGATGCTTTAAGTAAAATTTTTGATGATATTCATCTGGAAAAATCAGAATACCTTTATCTGAATGTATTTCATCCGGGCGGCTTTGACTATCAGCATGAGCCTTTTATGCTGGCCTATATACTGTTACAGGGACAGGCGCAATTAAAGTTCATGAATGGTGATCGGCTGGAGCTGCAACAAGGTGATCTGGTGCTATTACCCGCAGGTTCTGCCCATCATGTTTCCTGCCCAGACAATGCCGGTTTTTCTGAGCACCATGCGATTAATCCTTATTTTCAGAGCAATGCACAGCAATGTGTCGATCTCAATCGGGAAAATTCGGCGGAGCATAGTTTCATACTGGCCATTCGTTCCAGCCTGGATATCCAGATGGCCAAACCTCTTTTAAGTGCCTTACCTAAATACCTGCATATTCAACATATTCTGGGTGATACCGCACCGGAATGGTTACAGGTGGGCTTGCAATTTCTGGCATTGGAAACCCAGCAACTTCGTCCGGGACGTGACAAGATTCTGGATCATCTGGTCAGTATTTTACTGATTGAATGCGTGCGTGATTATATTTTAAACCTGGAAAATGCCTCGAGCTGGCTGAATGCTCTCTCACATCCGGAATTATCCAATGCACTGGCGGCAATTCATGGCAAACCTGAGAAGTCTTGGACCGTAGAAAGTCTGGCCGAACAGTGTCATATGTCACGCTCCAAATTCGCCCAACTGTTTACCCAGATTGTCGGTGAGCCGCCCCTTGCCTATCTGCAACAGCACCGCCTGCGCCTCGCCGCGCAATATTTGAGAAATAGTGGA
This sequence comes from Acinetobacter sp. 226, assembly GCF_048147925.1. NCBI lineage: Bacteria > Pseudomonadati > Pseudomonadota > Gammaproteobacteria > Moraxellales > Moraxellaceae > Acinetobacter > Acinetobacter sp. 226. The sequence goes on from NZ_JAYWYX010000028.1 coordinate 25,322, forward strand.
TTTGGTATCCAGCAGATCGCTTATCTGGTTGGTTATTCATCCGAGACGGCATTTAGTCAAAGTTTTAAAAAACAGTTTGAACAGACGCCGACCCAATACCGGCTGAATTCTCAGAAGAATCAGTCTATATTACCAGACTAAAATTACTAGACTAAAGCCAGTACCGCTTTGACCGGGTCTTCACTATTACCAGAAAGCAGCTGCTTGTGCATGGTAATATGCTGCATGACTTGAGTCTGCGCCACTTCAATATCCATTAACTTTTCAATTTCAGCAGCCAGATTTTCCGGGGTAGCATCGGACTGAATCAATTCCTGAATCACTTTTTTGCCAGCAATGATATTTGGCAATGAAAAATAAGGGATTTTTACCAGTAATTTGGCAATTTGATAAGTCAGCCAGTGCAGTTTATAAAAAGTCACCATCGGACGGTGCAGCAACATCGCTTCAAGCGTTGCAGTTCCAGACGCCAATGCGATGATATTCGATGCATTCATCACCTGACGGCCAATTTTGGATTCAGCGCTGGTATTTTCCATCAGACGAATCTGGGCCTTTAGGCTCTCAGGATAAGTGGCCAGTAAACTTTCGATTTGCTGCTTCCGTGCATCATTAATGGCCGGAATCAAAAAGGTATAATCCGAATATTTTTGGTGCAGAATATTGGCGGCATCCAGAACCAAAGGGCCTAAACGTTCAATTTCCCCACGACGGCTGCCCGGCAATAAGGCAATATATTTCTGATGTGGATCGAGGCCTAATTCTGTTTGAGCATCCAGAATTGGATTTTCAAGCGGTAATTGGCTAGCGAGCGGATGTCCAACAAAAGCTGCCGGTACATCCCATTGTTTGAAAAAGGCTTTTTCAAATGGAAATAAGCACAGTACTAGATCAATACTGGCTTTAATGCCATGCACACGACCTTGACGCCATGCCCAGACCGAAGGACTGACGTATTGCACGGTTTTAATCGGTAACTGTTTTTGTTTAATGGTTTTCGACAAACGCAGGTTAAAATCAGGCGCATCAATCCCGATAAAAATATCGACCGGATCTTTAGTCCAGGTTTCCACCAGACCGTCACGAACAGCAAACAGTTTTTTAATATCTTTTAAAACTTCGACAATGCCCATCACCGATAAAATATCCATCGGATAATAGCTTTTAAAGCCTTCCTCGATCATTTGTGGACCACCGATACCTTCAAATTCAGCATCAATGCCTTGCTCACGAAAACGGCGAATCAATTTTGCGCCAAGCGTATCTCCAGAAACTTCACCGACCACGATTCCAATTTTAAGTTTTCGATTTAGCAAGTGGGTTTCCTCTCAGATCCGCATGGAAATTTATTGAATCGGGATTCTAACATAATCCTGTCGCTATTCCGGAATAAGCTTAAGCATCTTCTAATTTTAAGAAACTCACCGTTTAGAATGACTTAGTCAATGATCGAACTTGCCTAACAAGAATTAAATCGACATTAACAGATACATTAAATTAGACAGAAATGAGGCAAATCGGGCAGTTAAAATCAATCATCATATTCGCACTTTATACATAACCCAGTGAATAAACATGAAAGATCACCTAATATTCTTCACCTAGCTTTATCTTTTTTATGCATAAGTAAATCAATAATCAAGACAACGACTTATATCCAAAAGTCATAAGATATGCTCGTTTTTTGATTTTGGCATATATGCATGTTTGGTCCGATTGAATTTATTTTAGCAGGCGTTCTGGTAGGTTTTTGTGTAGGTGTCACCGGTGTGGGTGGTGGTTCATTGATGACGCCAATTCTCATCAGTTTATTCCGGATTGAACCGCATATCGCGATTGGTACTGACCTGCTCTATGCCGCGATTTCTAAATTCTGTGGCTCGTTTGTGCATGCCAAAAAAATGAATATCGTCTGGCCGATTGTGATCTGGCTGGCCGTTGGCAGTATCCCCGCTTCTTTTGCAACGCATTGGGTTCTTGATAACTATCTGAGCCAATCAACGCATTACAAAGCCGTCCTGACCATGGTATTGGGCTTTATGCTGACCATTACCGGCTTATCTATTCTGTTTCGCACCCAGATCGAAAATCTTTTCAATAAATACAGAAAACAAGAACTGCCTGACATGACGCAGGATCTGGAAAAAATAAAACTGCAAGCTAAAGATAAGCGCATAGCCATTATCATTATGGGCATTATCTTAGGCATATTTGTCACGCTCTCTTCAGTGGGAGCCGGCGCATTTGGTATCATGGCTCTTGTAGTGATGTTCCCGAATCTACCGATGATTCGTATCATTGGCTCAGATGTTGTGCATGCAGTGTTATTGACCCTGGTTGCAGGGCTGGGTCATATGTCTTCAGGCAACGTCGATTTCATGCTACTCATGTGGTTATTGGTGGGATCTATTCCGGCGATTATTGTGGGGACCTTGCTTAGTTCACGTATGCCGGAAAAACTGATCCGGAAAATTTTAGGTATCACCCTATTTGCCCTAGGTGTAAATTTCATGATTAATCCTGTGAAATCAAAACCGGCCCAACCTGCTGAAACAGCAATGATAATCATGAGCCAAAATTCACAATCTGTTTAACTTAACTATCCGATTCATCACTTTTTTTTCAAAGAAATATTCATCTTTTTTATAACAAAGTGACGCATCATTCATGTTATATTCGGGCTATTAAACAACCTTTTGTATGATCGAACCAGTGACGGCAATGAATACACAACAGTCAAATCCTATTTCAGCATCAGATATTGATGACGTGAATATCCACAGCATGATTCCTCTTGTAACCCCTGCCGAGCTTAAAGCAGAATTACCGTTGACTGAAACTGCTTATCAAACCGTACTGCATGGTCGTGAAACGATTCGTAAAATCCTGGATGGTGAAGACAAACGCCTGTTCGTTGTAATTGGCCCTTGCTCTATACATGATCCGGCGGCTGCACATGAATATGCAGAACGTTTAAAAGTACTGAGCGAAAAAGTTAAAGACAGCTTATATATTGTGATGCGCGTTTATTTTGAAAAACCACGTACCACAATAGGCTGGAAAGGCCTGATCAATGATCCGGATATGAATGATTCATTCAATATTGAAAAAGGTCTGCGTATTGGTCGCAAACTGTTACTTGAACTAAATGAAATGGGCTTGCCATGTGCCACTGAAGCACTTGATCCAAACTCTCCACAGTATTATCAAGACCTGATTTCATGGTCAGCGATTGGTGCACGTACTACAGAAAGCCAGACCCATCGTGAAATGTCTTCAGGCCTTTCTTCTCCGGTCGGCTTTAAAAATGGTACTGATGGCGGTTTAACGGTCGCAACCAATGCGATGCAGTCGGTGAAACACGGTCATAGTTTCCTCGGTCTGAATGACCAGGGTCAGGTGGCTGTCATTCGCACCTCTGGCAACCCATATGCGCACGTGGTGTTGCGTGGTGGTAATGGCAAACCGAACTATGATGCAGGCTCGGTCGCAGATGCAGAAGCTGCACTGGCCAAAGCCAAGGTCAGCGGCAAGATCATGATCGATGCCAGTCATGCGAACTCGAACAAAGATCCGTACTTACAACCGCTCGTCTTAAAAAATATTACGGAACAAATTCTTGATGGAAATAAGTCAATTGTTGGTATTATGGTAGAAAGTCACCTGAAAGGTGGCCGTCAGGATATTCCTGCCAATCTATGTGATCTGGAATATGGAAAATCAGTTACTGATGGCTGTATCGATTGGGAAACGACTGAAAAAGTTTTACTCGACATGCATGAGGCATTGAAAGACATTTTACCTAATCGTTAAATGATCTGACAAACGCCATCGCCAAGATGGCGTTTGCATTTCTAGAACAAGGAAATTATATCTGATGAATGACATTGAAACGGCATTAAGCCAGATTGAGAATTTTCAGTTCATACATGAACATCTGTTTAGTTCGGGTCAGCCGACCATTGCCCAGCTACAGCTGATGAAAGAATACGGCGTGTCTACAGTCATTAACGTAGCATTAACCGATAGCCAGCAGCATCTACCACATGAAGATAAAATTTGTCTTGAGCTGGGGTTAAACTATATTCAGGTTCCACTTTCCTGGGAAACGCCTTCAGACAATCAGTGCTTGCTGGTACTAGACCTGATCGATCACCTGGTAAAAGATCAAATGATCTGGGTACATTGTTCGCTAAATTACCATGTCAGTTGTCTCATGTATCTATATCGTCAATACTATATGGATATTGAACTGCCTCACGCACAACAGCATTTGCATAAAATTTGGGAACCTAATGAAACCTGGACCGGTTTAATGCATGCGGTTGCCCTACAGTTACAAGGCCGTAAAGCAACACAGGAACTGGAACTTTCCCTGATTAATCCGAATCATTTTACTTGAGCTTATTTACTATGGCTCAACAGCACGATTGCCGTGGACATAATTCCTTCCTGACGACCAGTAAAGCCTAACTGCTCAGTGGTGGTGGCTTTAATACTGATCTGTGTCACATCGACATCCAAGACATCCGCGATACTTTGACGCATTGCCAGATTGTGTTTCGCCAGTTTTGGACGTTCACAGGCTACGGTAATATCGGCATTATTCAAAAGATACCCACGATCCAGAATCAACTGATAAACATGTTTGAGCAATACCCGGCTATCTGCGCCTTTAAACTCAGGATCTGTATCCGGAAAATGCTGGCCAATATCTCCAAGCGCCAAGGCCCCCAACAAAGCATCACAGAGTGCATGCAACACCACATCACCATCCGAATGTGCTTTCAGACCATGAGTATGCGGAATTTGAATGCCTGCCAAAGTGACAAAATCACCTTCTTCAAATGCATGCACATCCAGCCCCTGGCCAATACGAATTTGTGCGATCACCTTATACATCCTTTAGAAATAGCCAATTGAAATCTTGTACACTTGCTTTCTATTTCGCTATAGTTAGACCAAGCGTAACACAGTGAAAGTATAAGCGATCATGCTACTGAAAACTGATATAAAAATGTTGAAAATAATTGCGATAATGCTCGGTCTGGGGATGATTTCTACGGGCAGTTCGGCGATTACACTAGACTGTAATAACGACAGTAAAAAAACGGCTGCCATGAAGAAACTCTGTTCAGCAGCACTGGCCGAATCTCGTGAAAAACTTACAGACCAATACTTTACTGCTTTCCTGATTACTGATGCACCTGTACGCTTATTGCAAGATACCCAAAAATTATGGGTAAGCCGCTTGCAGCAATGCAAAACCATAGACTGTTTTAAACAGCAGTTCGAATGGCGTTTAGATGATTTAAATATCTATATTTCGCTGAATCAAAGTTTAACCCAGCATTATATCAAGTTTGAACAGGGGCAAATTGCCAAGCAGCCTGTTCATCTCAAGATTCATCAACTGACCAAAGACCGGATCAAGATTGAAGGCCTGGCATATCGCAATCCGAATAACCGGGCCGAGACGCAGACCATTCCCTTTTTAGCTTATACCACACCTGAGGCAAAAAATCAGATTACCGACAATGAAAATGACTGCCGCTATGAGTTTGACTATAGTAAAGCCATTTTAGTTGTCAGCAGCCAGCAGAAAGGTTGTGAGCGATTTACTGGCATTTATCGTTTATATGATTAAATAGCTAATCTAAAGTCATCAAAAAGCGAGCATTAATTAGTATCTAAATTTCCTTCTCCCTCAGGGATGAGAAGCACTGCTTCCCGGGATAACCAGATATTTATAAGAGCCTCTCCCCAGAGGAGCATGCTCCGCACTCCTATAAAAAGAGGAAATTTCCTTGCTCATTTTGAATGGTTTAAAAATAATTTATGAAAGAACCACACTATTTTAAAGTTCAGATAAACCTTTAAAGATTTTTAAAATTCATCTTTAAAAAATAGCCCGAAAGCGGGCTATCAGTTCAAGCAGGATAATATTGAGCCACTTCCTGACCAATCATGACTGCTGTTGCCGCTGATAAAGTCCAGCCCAGATGACCATGTCCGGTATTGTAAAATACCCGTTCATGTTTGCCACGGCGTACTACCGGCATCATATTTGGCATCATTGGGCGTAAGCCAGCCCAAGGCACGACATGTTCGGTACACAGGTCAAAATTGCGATTGGTCCAATCAATCAGCGGCTGAATCCGGTCCGCGCGAATATCGCGATTATAGCCATTAAACTCGGCGGTGCCTGCAACACGTAAACGGTCCTTGCCTAGACGTGACAAGACAATTTTAGCACTTTCATCTAGCAGGCTGACCCAGGGCGCATTGTTCTGGCTCTGCTCATCATTTAACTGTAAGGTTATGGAATAACCTTTGACTGGATAAACATTGACCCGCTCACCGAGAATTTCAGCCAGCTGATAACTGCCAACACCTGCACATACCACAATGGCATCTGCATTAATTTCCAGAATATCCTCTGGAGAGGAGTGGACATTTTCAGTACTGGGTTTGCATTTAACCCGAATATTCTGAGCTTGATAATCAACAGCGAAAACATCTTGACCAAACTCAAATTTTACGCCTTTTTGCATACAGGCTTTAGCCAGCCCGGTGCTAAATTTATGAATATCCCCGGTGGCATCGCTCTGGCAGTAAAATCCTGCGTAATAATCGCCCGTTAATGCAGGTTCGATCTGCTTGATTTCTGTATCGGAAATGGCATTTCGCTCCAGCCCCCCACTACACAACAAATCATTGACTTTGATCGCAACGTCATAATCTGTCTTGTTATGATAAAAATGTAAAATACCGCGTTTTTCCAGATTAAAATCAATACCTTCTGTTTGAGCAATTTCAAACAAACGCGCTCTGGCCAGTAACGCCAACCGTACCGTTTCTCGGGTATTGGCTTCGTAATGTTTGATATTGCCTAAAAACTCCATGAGCCAGCTGTATTTATGCACACTAAAAGAGGGATTGAGCAAAAGTGGTGCAGTTTTTTGTGACATCCATTTAATGCCTTTCAGCACCGTAGCTTTCTGGTTCCATACTTCGGCATTGCAGGCAGAAAGCTGGCCACCATTGGCAAAGGATGTTTCCATCGCCGGATATAGATGCCGATCCACCACGGTCACCTGATAGCCTGATAATGCAAGCTCATAAGCGGTAGTTACTCCAATAATACCAGCCCCAATCACCACGACATGACGCATAGACACCTCCTTGATTATATTGATGTCTTTTCCCATCTGTCATGTGTACCTGAGAGCTTCGGTAGATGCATTGCACATCAATGCGGCCACCTTCCCCTTCGGTGAGTGATTGAACACTTCTCTCCAGAGTCTTTATCCATTATCACAGTCCTTTTGCCTGAGAGTTTCCTGGGAACTTGCTCCTTCGGCGAATGCAGAAGCATTTCTCTCCTGCAATAATGTTTTATTATCATGAGCAATTTATATACCATTTTTAAGAAATACGCTGTTTTAATTTATGTTAATTCACGTGAATCAATCTTTAATTGCTTATTTTAATCAATAATTTATTATTTAAATTGAAAACTTCAACCCTATAGCAGATTTGTATATCTTTCTTACTTACAGTCACTGAGTCGCAGCCCTTTCCTAGGATTTGTAACAGTCTAAGAGTTAAATGATTAAAGCCAGTCAAAAGATCACAATTTGCTTAGGCTATTTTAATCACTTAAAACAGGTATGATCTGGAGCAAAATGTAGACTGTTTCATTATCCATTTAAGAATTTAAATCATCCAGGAAAGTACCAATATTAAGCTTCCTGCTGCGACCACTGTTTGTACGCTGATGATACTGGCCATTAACTCGCTATCACCGCCATATACCCGGGTTAAGACATAGGAAGCTGAGGCGGTAGGAAGTGCAAAGAACAGGACCAAGACCTGAGTAGTTAATGCATCAATCTGAAAAGTTTTGCATACTAAAAATGCAATGAGCGGCATTGCGAAAAGACGCCCGAAAGTCATCATACCCAGTGGCAACCCCTCACGCTGAAAGCCCTGAAACTGTAGGGCAGCTCCCACACACATTAGTCCTAAGGGTAAACTGCACAGTGCAATCTGTTTAAGAAAGTGTTCTGACCCAATCCAAAGTGACCACCCAGAGAAATTAAATAAACCGCCTATAATACAGCCCAGAATTAATGGGTTTTTAGCCAAGCCGAGAATAATTTTGGTGAGCTGCATTTCGTGACTACGGGTAAATGCCAGTACCGATAAGACATTCACCAAAGGAATACACAGCACCATGATCACCGCGAAAATAGTCATACCCTGCTGCTGAAATAAGGCACTGACAGCGGCAAGGCCAATATAGGTGTTAAAGCGTAGTAAACCTTGGACATACACGCCAAAACGCGCATAAGATATCTGGTAAATATGACGCAAAATATACAATGCAATACTGACCACAGCCATAATGCTAAATACAACCAGCACCACATCTTCAATGACTGCCATTTGAATCTTGGCAGTGGCCAGATTTAAAAACAGCATCACTGGAAAAAGCACATAATAATTTAACTTTTCTGCACCGCGCCAAAAATCATCTTCCAGCCATTTTCTTTGTTTTAATACATATCCTAAGCTAATGAGACCAATAAGCGGAAACAGTACAGTGAAGATAGTCTGAAACATTGAGCAACTCTTGATATGCAGTTTTGTGGCAATCAACCCTAATTGCCTGTCAAGGAACAAGCATACAACAACCCTCGTATTACCGGATAAAAAAACAATGGAAAAATAAACGGATAATAAATAAGAGCGACTCTATCTGACTAATGAATAAATCGTTTAAATCCAGCTTTCTTCTTTTGCAATATTTAATACATCAACTTTAAGCCTTTCTAACTCTGAGAAAACTTTTGCGTCATATTTCGGACGAACTTTTTCAATTTTAATTTTTAATAAGTCTAAACTTCTTAAGAGCATTCTAAAAATAAGTTTCTTTCGGCCCAAATCATCTGTAGCCTTAAAGCTTGTTGGATCTATTCTCAAGCGGAAATCCATGTCCTGACGTTTAGGAGAATAATAAATCCGCTCATCAAAACTATCTTCCCCCATAATAATGAGAATGCAATTCCATTGCCTTAACGGAATGTCATAAGATTCATTTTCAATTTTAGAATTTATTGTTTTTTCAACAGCATTACGAGCTATACGTTCTTGATCAAACTGTTCTTCGCTTCTTAAAACTTCACAACTTAGTTCAGCACTTAACCATACTTCCATTCATATATCCTGTCATTATTCTTATTAAACACACTTAGAATCAAAAATAGATTCAAATAACTTAATAAATCTTTTCGAGACTCTTTTCTAAAATCACCAGATTTAAATCTACTAAAGGCTGTCCAACATCTGCATCCAGTGGATAACTCTCTGTTTTGCCGGTTTGGTGATAACCACGACGCTCATAATACGCGATTAATTCAATGCGAACATTAAGAACAGACATTCTAAGTTTTTTGAAAGGTATTTTTTCTCTAGAGTATTGCTCAGCGAAATCTAACAATATTCGGCCATAACCTGAATTTTGCCGGACTGGGTCAATAGCAAAACTGCCGATTTCAAAACAATCTGGGAAGTGTGTCAAACCAATACAACCCACCAGTTGATCATTATTTTCCAAGACATAAAGTTCAACATCAGGCCGTGCTAAAAGCTCACTTAACTGAGCCTCATTAATTCGATTACCTGAAACAATGTCATGTTCATGCGTCCAACCCAAATTTGATCGATAAGCTGTATTGATCAACTTAACAATGCTTTGAATGTCCGTAGCTTGGGCTAAACGAATATTGTTATTTTTCATTTTATAAATATAAAAAAGCCAGACCGAAGTCTGACTTTAATTTTATTCACTTCTATAAAGCAAATTATTTTGGTTCAATCGGTGCGAACGGCGCAACTACATCCGCATTTTGTGCACGGTGACGCATAAAGTGATCCATCAGCACAATCGCCAGCATCGCTTCTGCAATTGGCGTAGCACGTACACCCACGCAAGGATCATGACGGCCTTTGGTCAGCACATCGGTATCTTCACGATCAATATTAATGGTTTTACCCGGAGTAGTGATTGAAGCAGTCGGTTTCAAGGCAATCGCAACACGAATGTCCTGACCGCTAGAAATACCGCCTAGAATACCGCCAGCATGGTTCGCCAGGAAGCCGTCCGTAGTAAGTTCATCACGGCTTTCATGACCAAACTGTTCAGCGACGCCAAAACCATCACCGATTTCAACACCTTTAACGGCATTAATCGACATCATGGCATGTGCGATGTCAGCATCCAGACGATCAAAGACTGGCTCGCCCCAACCCACAGGTACTTTAGACGCAATGATCTCAAGTTTAGCGCCACAACTGGTACCTTGCTCACGCAAAGACGTCACCAGTGCTTCAAAACGTGGTACTGCATCCACATCGCCACAGAAAAACGGATTGTTTGGAACTTCGTTCCAGTCCAGTTTCTCTGCTTTTTCAGGGCCGATCTGGGTTACATGACCACGAATCTCAATGCCAAATTTTTCGAAAAGGAATTTCTTGGCAATTGCACCCGCTGCAACACGCATTGCTGTTTCACGCGCACTTGAACGGCCGCCACCACGATAATCACGGAAACCATACTTTTGGGTATAGGTATAATCGGCATGACCCGGGCGGAATGTCTGTGCGATATTGCCGTAGTCTTTCGATTTTTGATCCGTATTACGAATTAACAAACCAATTGAAGTACCGGTGGTTTTACCCTCAAACACACCGGAAATAATTTCTACTTCATCAGGCTCTTTACGCTGGGTTGCAAATTTCGATGTACCCGGCTTACGACGGTCCAGATCTTTTTGCAAATCCGCTTCAGTCAGCTCAATGCCGGGTGGAACCCCATCGATGATTGCCATCAGGCCAACACCGTGAGATTCACCACAAGTCGTTACACGGAACAGTTGTCCTATACTATTACCTGCCATGTCAAACGACTCCTATGCTTGAATAGACTGAATAAATAAATCGCGGTAAGTACGGCATTGCTCTGCAGTCAATGCAAAGATACCAGTGCCACCTTTCTGGAATTGTAACCAGTAGAAATCCACCGAATTGAAATTTTGGCGCATTGCCCATTCTGAGTTACCTACTTCGATCACGATCAGGCCATTCTCAGTCAGGTAATCTGCAGCTTGAGCCAGCATTTTACGTACCAGATCCAAACCATCCTGACCTGCAGCAAGTGCAAGCTCAGGCTCATGATGGAATTCTTCAGGCAAATCAGCCATATCTTCCGCATCGACATACGGCGGATTAGATACGATTAAATCGTACTGATTTTCGGCTGGAATTTTTTCGAACAAGTCGGATTCAAGCAATGCGATCTGATATTGCTTGTCATGATGCTCAGTATTGATTTGCGCAACTTCCAATGCTTCTTTCGAAATATCGGTGGCATCTACTTCCGCTTCAGGGAAAGCATAAGCCAAGGCAATCGCGATACAGCCTGAACCGGTACACATATCTAGAATACGTTGTGGTGTCTTCGGATTCGGGTTTTCCGGCAAGTTATTAACCGCCTCACCCATTTGACCATGTTCACCCAGGAAATATGGGGCAAAACGGTTCTGGATCAGTTCAGCAATCGGTGAACGTGGAATCAGCACACGCTCATCAACATAGTAGGGTTTGCCGTCAAAGTAAGCCAGATTCAATAAATATGAAGTTGGAACTTTTTCATTAATACGGCGTTCCAGCAGACTTAAAAATTCGGCTTTTTCACTTGGCAATAATTTGGCATCTAGAATTTCAGCGTCCGCTTTCCATTCTAGTGACAGGGTTTGCAACACTAGCGCTGAACTTTCAGCAAAATAATCTTCTGTGCCTTGGCCCAAATGTGCATCGTATTGACGTAATGCTGTCACACCAAAACGAATAAAATCACGAATGGTGGTTAAATTTTCAGCGGCTTCCTGCATATGTTCAGGGCTAATAGTCGGTCGATCCACTTAAGGCGTCTCCAAGGTCATTTTTTTAAACGCCTTATGATACCTTGTTTTGCGTGCTTTTATAATGCTAAAAGCATGAAAAACACGAATTCTCTACGCCTTCAAAAATTATAAAATTCCTGTTTTTGTGAGTAATTATCAGCATAAATTTTGACTTTATTCGTAAATGTTTCAGTTAAATGCCGATGCTAATACTATGGCATTTTATCTGGAAGCTGATGCATAAGAGCGAGATTGATAAAGATTGGCCTGATCCATAATCAAAGCCAGCATACATTGACCTTGTTGCTGTTTGGCATATTTTCCTGACATTCTAAAATTACATTGCTGAGTCAGTTTACGCTCCCAAAGCACATGCTGACTGCGGATGGCAGCAGTCTGATTCGGATTTAATTTTAGATAAGTTTTATAGTTTTTCTTCAGGCGTTTATTGTGAAATTTTAGCTCTTTATTAAGGCATTTTTCAATTTTAGCAGTATTTCCATAACTGAAATTCATACATTGTGAATATTCTTTGGAATACCCCATAGCAGCCTGTGTTTGAGCGGAAGTACCCACAAAAATTGCAACTAAAAACCACGCAAGACGCATAACATCCCCTTTACCGAAAGCGGTACAATCCCAATAAATGTTTAACAATCAATATTGTTTAAATTATCCACTGATATTAACGTAGTCCGGACAAAAATCCTATGCATTTCTTGGAAAGAAAGATTCCACAGTTCCACAATTGAAAATTGGCCTGTGACGCTCATATAATTCATATTCAATCTTCAAACGAGCCTCTATCTATGAGCTATAAGCACAATAATCTTATGGCGATGCGCCAGAATTACTGGAATGATCAAGCATCCGGTCAGGTGCAGCAAGAAAAGGGATTTTTACAGTCAGCCTTGATACAGCATGGCGTATTTACCGATGCAACGCTGGAAGATGCCAAATATCTGTTCTTTGGCTTGCCAAGTATTGTGATTGTTAAAGGCTATTCTCTGGGCTTCATGCATGACAGCGTACAGCGTCTGATTCATCAACATATTCAAACAAATAAACAACAGTTGCAGCAACGATCTGAATTAAAAATCCAATTTCAAATGGCATAATGCCCTGTCTAAACTGATACTGGTTGGTGAATAATTGAAAGCTTGCCTAGCTTTTACTATGAATTCAGCCGCTTAAACTTTTTTAATACGTGCAGAAACGCTAATATCTCTTACAATGATTTATTCTGCTTCATGCTGATGATGAAAGGATCGAGTTTACATGTCAGATCAGAACGATAAGCTTAAACAACTGAAAACCTCCTCTATGGATCGACGCTTATCGATCGCAAAGGCATCCTTGCTGGCAGGCACACGTTGGGCGGCTTCTAGTGCAAGCTCCATGTTCTCGAGCGAAGAAGATAAAGAAAAGAAACGTAAAAAAGCCATGAAAGAACAGGCTGACTATCTGGTTGCAGAAATCGGTAAGCTCAAGGGTTCTATTGTTAAAATAGGGCAAATGATGGCACTTTATGGAGAGCATTTTTTGCCTGAAGAAGTCACTCAGGCTTTAAATACCCTGAATAACCAGACAGTTGCACTGGCTTGGCCAGCCATCAGAACCCAATTACAGCAACAGCTTGGTTCAAAACTGGATGACCTCACCATTGATCATGAGCCTTTAGGCACAGCCTCTTTGGCACAGGTACATCGCGCTACCCGAAAATCCGATGGTATGGAACTGGTCTTAAAAATTCAGTACCCCGGTGTAGCGGAAGCCATTGATTCAGATATGAGCCTGTTTAAGAACATGCTTAAATTGACGCGTATGGTGCCGCAAACCCGTGAGTTTGACCAGTGGTTCGACGAAGTCCGCGAGATGATGCATCGTGAAGTAGACTATCAGATTGAGGCAGATACAACGCGTCGTTTTGCTGCACGTTTGAAAGATGATCCACGCTATATCGTACCGACGATTATTGATGAATATTGCTCTGATCGGGTGTTGTGCATGACCTTTGAACGTGGTGTGCCAATCAATAGCCCGGTGATGTTATCCCTGCCTCAAGAACGCCGCAACCTGTTAGGTGAAGCCTCTCTGGAAATTGCAGTACGTGAAATCTTTGAATGGGGCGAGATGCAAACCGATCCGAACTTTGGTAACTATCTGGTTCGTCTCGGCAATGGCGCTGATGTGCATGACAAGATCGTTCTGCTCGACTTTGGCGCAATCCGTCAGTTTGACCAGCATCTGCTCAGTGTTGCGCGCAACCTGATTCAGGCAGGCTATCATCATGACTCGGATATGATGGTCAAGGCCATGACGGGATATGATTTTTTTGATTCAATTCCACAAAGTATCAAACCCGATATGGCCAAGGTCTTCTTATTAGCTACTGAAGCATTTAGCTCACCACTGAATAATCAGGAGCTGCCAGCCGGCGTAATGGACGAACATAATCGTTATGACTGGAAAAAGAGTCAACTGCATAGCCGTGTCATGCAACAGGCTTCAAGATCTATGGCGTCGCGTTATTTCAGTGTACCGCCAAAGGAATTTATGTTTATTAGCCGTAAATTTATTGGTGCCTATACCTTTATGACCGTCATTGATGCCAAAACCAATGTACGTGCCATGATTAAAAAACATCTCTCTTAAAATAAATACATCATAAAGACCCGGATGATTTTGTCATCCGGGTCAATTTTTATTCATTAAAGTTTTTTTTAATTTAGATCTTTCTTCTTATTTTCATTGATTTACATTTTAATTTATTAATCTTAAAAAACCTGTGAACTGACAATTAATCTTGTCACCTACGACATAGTTTTATCCTTGAGCACATGTCAGTATTAAAAAAAATAATGTGACGACACCTTAGGATAATCAGAATGAATAATATGGTGAATAAAGCCCAGGGATTTGGCTTGTCTATATTGACCAAAATCGCAGGCAGCGAAGTATTAGACCAGTTAAAGCTGCGTAAATTTGTAGAAAAATCACTTTATCAAAGTTCAAAAGCAGGATTCAAAACTCTGAGTCAAACCCAGAAAATCCTAAAATCTGGCCAGAAGATTGAAAAACAGCGTCTGCCGCATCAGTCCAAATCCCTATTTGACCTGAACTTGACTGAAGAACAGCAAATGACTTGTGATGCCATGCAGCAATTTGCCCAAGAGGTGCTATATCCTTTAGCGCATGATGCAGATCAACATGAATTATTTCCCCCAGAACTCTGGCAATACAGCACTGATTTAGGCTTGAATCTCTATGCCCTTCCCGAAGCCTTAGGGGGTGTTGCAGCAGAACAGAATATCGTCAGCAATATTTTAATCGCTCAACATTTGGCACAAGGAGATTTCAGCCTGACCGCTGGCTTACTTACGAATTTTAGTGTCATCAATGCGATCACTCGCTGGGGCTCAGAGCAGATTCAGGCAGAATATCTGAGCGCTTTCGCAGAGAATCCTGAGTTGAAGGCCACCTTTGCAGTGCAAGAAGCCACGGCTGCATTTAATCCTTATCAGCTTAAAACCACCGCCATTCATAGTCAGAATCATTATCTCATTAACGGTGAAAAAACCTTGGTAATACTGGGAGAAACTGCGGATATCTATCTGGTCAGTGCCGACCTGCATGGCAAAGCTGACGTGTTTGTCGTGCAACGACATAATACGATGACTGTACAGAAGTCTCCGGCCATGGGCTTAAAAGCCAATGAAACTGTGACGCTTAAATTCGTAAATACCCCGGCTCAACGTCTGGGAGATGAAGATTTTGATTATGCAGCTTTTGTTGATCTGGGTAATTTAATGTGGTGTGCGATGGCAGTAGGCACCTGTAAAGCCATTAAGAAATATTGTGTGCAATATGCCAATGAACGTATCGCCTTTGGCGAACCGATTTCTCATCGTCAGAGTGTCGCTTTTATGATTGCCGATATGGCCATTGAAATTGATGCGATGCAGATGCTGATCCTGAATGCTGCGAGTCTGGCTGAATCGGGGCAAAGCTTTCATCGTGAAGCCTATCTGGCCCGTCTGCTCTGCGCAGAAAAATCCATGAAAATCGGCACCGATGGTGTACAGATTTTAGGTGGTCACGGGTTTACCAAGGAACATCCGGTAGAACGCTGGTATCGAGACCTGAGAGCCACTGCTATTCTCCACTCTGGCTTGCATGCCTGATCAGAAATTAAAGAAGAATAATTATGAATTTACAAAATCCGCCAAAATTCAAACTCTTGATTGATCAAGCACATGAAGTTGCCATCAATTTTTTGCGTCCGATTTCACGGAAATATGACAAGGCTGAACATGCCTATCCAGTAGAGCTAGACATGCTCGCTTCTGTGGTCGATGGTATGAATCATGGTAGTGAAGGCATGAATGCCGGTGCAGCAGTCAATAAACGTGGTGATGCAGACAGCAGTAATAAAAATGGCATTAATATGTCTACCGCCCTGAGTATTATTGAAATGTGTTATGGCGATACTGGACTATTACTCTCCATGCCACGTCAGGGTTTAGGTAACTCAGCGATTGCAGCCGTAGCAAATGAAGAACAGCTCCAACGTTTTCATGGGATTTGGGCCGCCATGGCAATTACCGAACCAGGCTGTGGTTCTGACTCTGCTGCGATCCGTACAACTGCAACCAAAGATGGTACTGATTATATTTTAAATGGTGAAAAAATCTTCGTAACTTCCGGTGAACGGGCAGATGCAGTCGTTGTTTGGGCAACTTTGGATAAAAAACTGGGACGATCAGCAATTAAATCATTTGTGGTGACCAAAGGCACCCTGGGCATGAAAATTGAACGGCTGGAACATAAATTAGGGATTAAATCATCTGATACTGCCGCCATTAGCTTTATCAACTGCCGGGTCCCCGCAAAAAACTTGCTTGGCCATGCAGAAGTTGATGTCGCCAAAGGTTTTGCTGGCGTCATGGAAACCTTTGATAATACTCGTCCATTAGTCGCTGCAATGGCGATTGGTTGTGCGAAAGCTTCACTAGAACGAATTAAGGAGATTTTTGAGGAACAGTTAGATGCCACTTATGCTACACCCTATTTGCAAAGCTCCAATATCGCAGCACAAATCTATCGCATGGAAGCCGAATGGGAAGCCGCACGCCTGCTCATGCTGAAAGCTGCATGGATGGCCGATAATCGTAAACCAAATTCGCGTGAAGCCTCTATTGCCAAAGCCAAAGCAGGCCGGATCGGCAATGAAATCACCCTAAAATGTGTTGAACTGGCAGCAGCCATTGGTTATAACGAAACTGAACTTCTAGAAAAATGGGCACGTGATTCCAAGATTCTGGATATTTTTGAAGGGACCCAACAGATTCAGCAACTCATTATTGCCCGACGGGAATTAGGGAAATCATCGAGCGAATTAAAATAGTGATTGTTCATTAAATAGTGAATTAAAATCACCTGAATTGATTAAACGATGGATTTTTTAAGGGTTTAAGGCTATAAAAATTCATCTTTTTTTAAAATAAAATCAGTTCAATATGTACTCTATTCGTCCTATTCAGCCTCAAGATAATGCACAAATTGCCAAGGTCATTCGTAAAGTTTCTATAGAGTTTGGTCTTGCCGCAGAGTCCGGCTTTGCAGTAGGTGATTCAATTCTAGATAATTTATATGAATTCTATAACCAACCGTATGCAGCTTACTGGGTTATTGTGGATGAACGGAATCAGGTGTATGGCGGTGGTGGAATTGCTCCCTTAGAAGGTGACGCAAACATTTTAGAAATTCAGAAAATGTACTTTTTACCTGAGATCCGTCAGCAAGGTTTTGCCAAAAAAATCTTAGAACTATCCTTTGAATTTGCACAGGCTCATCAGATTGAGGCAGTCTATTTAGAAACAACTAAAACGCTATGGCAAGCAATAAATCTCTATGAAAAATTAGGTTTTCAACATCTACCTCAGCCTAAAGGCAATACCGGACATAGTAATGCCTGTGAAATCTGGATGCTTAAAACGCTTGCAACTTAGGACAGGGTTTTATCAGATTTATAAGATTAGTGCAGAAATATAATGCTTTTATCTGCACTAAGCTTGACTCTTATATATAGGCTGCCTAACATCGAAATAGGTTTATTCAGGCATGGAATCCACAGTTTGTTTTTTTCTTATTTCTTCAATCCAGCTCAATCTCAATCTTCATTATTTCATTCTTATTCTTTTAAATTTTCCTCTATTTTATTGAGTACCTTTCTTTTTGCTGGCTGCTCATCCTTGGGTGGAGGCTCCATAGAAAAACGTGCAGCTAAATTGTCTAAAGGCATTCAAACTGCGTATTCTACTCCTGCGGATACAGCTAATCGTGTTTCTCCTTTGATTGTGCAGCATGCACAAAATCAGGGGGTAGATCCCCTACTAGTAGCAGCGGTGATTCGTCAGGAATCTACTTATCGTAGCCAAGCGACTTCTCCTGCAGGGGCTGTAGGATTAATGCAAGTAATTCCAAGATACTGGCAACAAACCTGTCCAGGTGATTTATATAGTGAGAACAGTAATATCCAGTGCGGTACTTATATTCTTGCTAAGTATAATCAATCATCTGGCAACTGGAAGAAAGCTCTTGCCTACTATAATGTGGGTCCGTCAGGTTATGAGAATAATCGCAAAATGCGCAAACAGGGTAAACGGTATGCCAAACAAGTGAAACAACATAAAAAAATATTAAAGAACTCTCTTTAATTACTTAATAATATGAGTCCAATAATCATGCTTAGGCTATTTTAAGTAAATTAAGAAAATTTTTTAATTTCCAATAGTGGATTCTAGATTCGTTACTTTGAGTAGCCATCTATAAGCTATTTCGCAACTGCAATGTATGTATATAGCTAAAATAGCCAGCAGTAAAAAACCAGCGATTCGCTGGTTTTTTTATTTCCCTGCATTTCAACAGTGGTATCTATACTTTGCAGGCTTGGTAGACTCTTATGAGCCAGATCATTGCGACTTAGGACCAGCCCCGTAATCATGCTCACAGCCATGTTATCGGGCTTTGGAACAATCTCTTTGCACCGCTTAGATTATTCCTTTCAGGCAGCTCTAGCCGCTCCAATGCCTTTTATTACCTTTTATACATCTAAAAAATGACTAAGCTTTCTACTAAACCCCGGGCCTAAAAAAACACCCCCGGCCTTTAGACCGGGGGTGTTTCGAATAATGAGCTGGCGATGACTTACTCTCACATGG